>CADBPX010000085.1 GCA_902796625.1 uncultured Pseudomonadota bacterium | reverse complement strand
GCTTTAGAATATTTTGACAGCAGGTTACCGGAATTAATTCCTTTGTTAAATGAAGATGACATTGTTTTCATTACAGCTGACCACGGTTGCGATCCGACATACCGCGGTTCGGACCACACCCGCGAGCAAGTGCCGGTTATTCTGTTCGGCCACCATATCCAGACCGAAAATATCGGTCAAAGAGATACATATGCCGATATTGCACAAACTATATGCGATTACTGGAATTTGGAAAAAATGGAGTATGGAAAGAGTTTTCGATGAGTTATAAGGCTTCTAATCTGCATTTTGATTCGCACTGTTTTTTTGGCGTTGAGGGTGGTGTTTCGCAAGGTAAATATGCCTCATTGAATACCAATTTAAACAGCCAGGACAGCAAATCTAATGTTGAGCGTAATTTTGCAATTATCGCCGATCATTTCGGCGTGCCCAAAAATAACATGGTAGCCTTGTGTCAAAGCATTAGTAATAAGGCGGTTTTTCTGACTGAACCATCATGGATGGAAATTGCGGCTGACGGCTGCGTTACGACCAATCCGCAACTGCTTTTGGGGATAAAAACCGCAGATTGCGCTCCGGTATTATTTGCTGATTATAAAAACGGCGTGATTGGTGCAGCCCATGCCGGCTGGCGCGGAGCATATCGCGGCATTGTGGAAAATGTTGTACATTTGATGCTTGAGCATGGTGCCGAGTTAAGGCAAATCTCTGCGGCTATCGGGCCGTGTATGCAAAAGGATTCGTTTGTTGTCAAAGACGATATGCGTGATGTTTTCCTTAAACTTTCTGATAATAACCGGAAATATTTTACTCCAAAAAATGAAAGAGAATATTTGTTCGATTTAAGCGGATACATTGAAGAAAAACTGCGCAAATTAGGAATAAAGAATATTGAAAATTCACTTATAGATACATATCCGCCCGCAAACGGCTATTTCAGCTATCGTCGATATACGCATATGAATCTTATTTCTCAGCAATATGATTATCCGACCCAATACTCTTGCATAAAACTATGATGGTGGTAAAGATGAAAAAAATATATCAAAGTCCTTTGCCTTATTATGATGAGCGTTTGCATGATATTTGCGCATTGGTTTTGCATTGCAGTACGCATGATGCTGATGAAATGGTGGAAGTTTTGCGGGAAAAACAGCTTAGTTCACACTACATAATCGGACTCGACGGAAAGATTATTCAACCGGTTGATGATGCTAAAAGAGCCTGGCATGCCGGTGTGAGCCGGTGGCGTGAAATGGATAACCTTAACCATTATTCAATCGGTATAGAAATTTCATCACCGTCAATGGGGCAGGAAAGTTATCGCGATGCGCAAATATGTAACCTGATTTGGCTGTGCCGCCGGTTAATTAGAAAATATCGGATTCCTCCGGTTAATGTTGTGGCTCATTCCGATGTGGCTCCTCAGCGCAAACCGGATCCGGGCCTGATGTTTCCATGGCAATATTTGGCAGATTCCGGAGTAGGGTTATGGTATGATCTGTCTGATGCCAAAAAAGTTAGTGAAGATGATCCGGCAAAACTTTTGTCAGTGATAGGTTATAATATTGAGAATATTTCTGCTGCTTCATACGCTTTTTGCCGCCATTTTTTACCGCAATTGGTTGAAAAATGCAGTGACATTAAATGGTTGTTGGATAATGTGTATCCGAGTGATTATGTTTTTCCGCTGCAATATATTAATGTTTTAAAAGCGTGTGCTTACAAATATTCTCTTTTAAAAAATACCAAGATGCGGTCAATAAGATCCAAAAAATAAAAGCACCCCGACAAGAAGTGCTTTTATTTTTTTAGAATTGAAGACTAAATAAACTTAACCGTGATAACTCCGACCGATTCTCGCGTCGAATAGGGACGAAGTAATTTTTTAATCTGCTTGTTCGAGTATCTGTATTTCGTACCCTCAACCCCATCAGCAGAATACATCAACCAACCATTATTACCTTGAACGGCAATAGCTGTTTTTTTCGACTTTTCTCCTTGTAATACGTAGATCTTTGCGTATTTCTGAGGAGCAAGACTGCGTGTTTTCGTATCGGCACCTATGGTATCAACACCCCATCCTTCCTGACCTAAGGCAAAAACGTATTTATCAATTACCTTAATGTCAGTGCTCGGGCCATAACGTTCATTAGTTCCGATACGAATTACATACTTTGCCGAATCTTCGGTTAAAATATAGGCAAAGCCACCTTCAGCAACATCAACGGATTTAATCTTATCCGTAATCATTTTGTGGCCGGCGGTAAGCACCGTTGTTTGCTCGGCCTTTTGCGCAATAACCAAATCTACATTGTCTGCCGCTAAAGAAATGGCGTCATAGTCAACCGGAAGAATTTCGCTTCCGTTCAGGTTAAGGCCGAATTTGTTGGTCAATTTCACCAATTCATACTGCCCTAATGAGCTCTTCTCCGGTTTAGCTTCCTTTTTACAGGAAACTACACACATACAAACCATGCAAAGCATGAAAAACATAAACTTTTTCATAAAAAATAATTTAAGAAGTTAATAATTAGAAAACGAATCAGTGTATAATTGATTTTTGTTTATTTGTCAATACAAAGAAACAAAAAAGCGTTCACCAAATGGTGAACGCTTTCATATAAGGTTAAAGGAACTTAACCTTCACTGTGCCATAAGGCTGGGCCATTTTGCCGCAATATGGCTTCAATAACTTTCCGATCTCGGCACTACTTTCCTGATATTTTGCCGATTTCTTTACACCGGTTAAGGTATACATCTCCCATTGGTCGGTTTTAGTCATCACAACCAAGGCGCTGCGTTTTTTGCCTTCGAGAATATAAACTTTCTTATATTCTGACTGCGCCATTAGCTTGCGAGCTCCGTCTGAGAGCTTAAAAACTCCCCACATGTCCTCATCTTGGACGAATACGTAATCGCCCACTTTTTGGAGGTCCTGATAGCTGCCGAAGTAGCTGTTTTCTCCGCATTTGACGATATGCTTGCGGGTTTTGGCTGTAAGAATATACAGACCGTCACCAAGCGCTTCAATATCGGTGATTTCGCTGTCAAACAGCTCACGACGATCAGTAATCACCGTTACGGTTTCGCCTGTTTTGGCGAACGTTAGAAGTGAGTCAACCCTCCAAATTGAGTCATACTTCACCTCGGTAAAGGCCTTATTCTTGTAAGCCAAACCGTACTTGCCGTCGAGCTCCAAGAGCTGGCAATCACCGAACTCTGTAACCTTT
>CADBPX010000084.1 GCA_902796625.1 uncultured Pseudomonadota bacterium | reverse complement strand
GTATCAGTGTTAGCAACCAAAACCGTTGCCCCGAAACGTACGATTTCTCCACTCATCGTAGAAGGATCGATAACCTGTGCACGACTGATAACAGCCTCTAATTCTTGAATTCTTCCTTCATTAAAGCTTTGTTTTTCTTTAGCTGCAGAATACTCAGCATTCTCGGACAAGTCACCTTTAGCCCGAGCTTCTGCAATTTCAGCAATAATATTCGGACGCTCAACCCCTTTCCGATTTTTCAACTCTTTTTCCAACAATTCATAGCCAACTTTCGTTAACGGAAATTTATCCATTTTACCCTCCAAATAAAAGAAAAAAAGCACCTATATTTCTCATATAGGCCATTTTTTTTCAAACCAGAAAAATCTGACTGCGAAATATCTCTATTCCACAGCCGTTCATTTAATATGCATTACATATGGCATATATTTTTTATAAAATCAAGTATTTTTTTCCTAAATTAAACCATTGTTTAATGATTACAACTCAGACTTAATTTTTTCAACCTCTTGCCGAGCCAACGCATCACATCTTTCATTTTCGGCATGACCATTATGCCCTTTTACCCATATCCAGCGTATTTCATGTTTTTGAATTAATCCGTCCAATTCCTGCCACAAATCAATATTTTTAACTTCTTTATGTTTATTTGCCGTGTGCCAACCGTTTCTTTTCCAATTTTCCAACCACTCTGTTATCCCACACATAACATATTTACTATCGGTATATAATGAAATGTTACATGTTGCCTTTAAGGCTTTTAAAGCCTGAATTACGGCCATAAGCTCCATACGATTATTGGTCGTATACTTTTCTCCTCCGCTTATTTCTTTTTCGATATCTTTATATCGTAAAACAGCGCCCCATCCGCCTATTCCCGGATTTCCGGAACAAGCTCCATCGGTATATATTTCCACACGAGCCGTCATTATTCAATTTCTTCCACAAATTCATTGAAAAATTCATTTATCATCAGTTCTTTACTATCTTCTGATTTCAAAACTTTTGCCACAAATGATCGAAGATTATTTTTTGACCCTTCTATTCTAAAAGACTTAGGCATTGCGCTATCTGCGCCGATAACACCGTCAATCAGCAGTTCATTTTCGACAAATTCCGCCAACATAATTTCAACCTGAGCAAACTTTAAAATACCTCGTGGCGGCAACCGTAATTCAGGACGTGTGATTAAATTAAGGTGCCCTTCCAATCCTTGAAAACTGGATAACTGATTATAATCCATAAAACGAACTCGATTATATTCTCCTCCAGCACTCTGTGTCGTACAGGTAAAATATAACTCACGAGCGATCACATTGCTATCATTTTCACAAAGAATATCAAAAGAAATTTTCACATATTTTTGCGGAGGTTTATCAATAGTTTTAGGATATAGTATATCTTCATCTTTATACTCAACAATCTCCAAAGCCTTATTTTCGATATGAAGTGCCACATTCGGCTGCGGACGCCGTCCGAACATTCCGGCAATAACCGAATACGGTGCCGGAACATTATTTGAACCTGAACGGATATAAATACGGTGATTAACCGTTGTCATCAATGGTGCAACATCCGATTTAGGAACAAACGTTGCCAAATATCCGTCACCGTTTTTATCGCAGCTTATTATATGACTGCGAACTTTATTATGACTGGGAATGGTACACCCGGATATAGCGCTTTCAACCCAGCTCATAAAACGATGGACATTTTTCACCTTTATCTTAGCCTTGGCAACATCACCGATATCAACATCTCGAGAACACTCAACTCCCCAGATAATTACTCCGCCTTCCGAATTACCGAAACCGGAAATGCACTTGGCTAAATTTCGCCGATCATCACTGCTTAAAGACCACCCGTGTTTTCCTGTCGACGTTGCCTGCTTAAAATCCAAAAACAATTCTTCTGTTTGGCGATCACGAATAAATTCGTCTAGAGCGTCTTCACCAAAATAAACCAATTTCTGAAATATATCTTCGGCTCTGGACATAACAACACCCCATAAAACATCATTTCAAGTATTATAACATATCTTTCTATATTTGCAAATATTTTTGTACATCTGCATATTGCGGACAATCTTTTGTATCTCCCAATAAAGTATAAGCAAGTTTTCCGGAAAAAATTTGCCGAGCCATATTCTGTACATCTTGTTTAGAAACACTGTCGATACGCGAAACAATTTCATTTATCGGAATGTTGCGCTTATGAATAAGATGCTGTCTGGCATTAATTTCTGCGGTAGAAGATGAACTTTCCAAAGCCATTAAAATACTTGATTTAAGTTGAACCTTAACCCGATTTAACTCCTTATCCGTAACATATTCGTTGGAAATCTTCTTCAATTCTTCACCAACCACAGAAATATAGTTTCTGATTTCTTCGGCATTTAATCCGGCATAAATACCGAACAAACCGTTATTCGTGTAAGAATTGGCAAAACTGTATACCGTATAAACCAGTCCTCTTTTTTCTCTGATTTCCTGAAATAGCCTTGATGACATACTTCCGCCTAAAATTGTCGATAGAATTGTCGCATGATAATATTTTTCATCCTGATATTTTAACCCTGGAAATCCCAATAAAATATGAGTTTGTTCAGTATCTCTTTGTTTTATAAATTCACCACCGGTGTATACCTGTTTTTCTGGAACAAAAGAAACTTTTTTCTGTAAATTGCTCATCCGATTTTTAACCATGTTCACAAATTTTTGGTGATCCAAATTACCAACAGCAGAAACTACAATATTTTCTGCAGCATAATTACTTTGCATATAATTAAACAAAGTTTCACTGTTAAATGAGCGAATAGTAGCCTCGGGACCCAATATACTCATTCCCAAAGGTTGCTTATCAAAAGCCGTCTGCTGAAAATAATCAAAGACAACATCTGATGGATCATCATTTGTCTGTTTGATCTCTTGAATAACAACCTCTTTTTCCTTTGCCATTTCATCAGCATTAAAAGTCGGAGCCACAACCAAGTCTGCCAACACATCAACGGCTAACTCTAAGTCATTCTTCAGCATTTTGGCATAAAAAACCGTAAATTCCCGCGACGTATAAGCATTGGTCTGACCGCCGACATTTTCAATATCTTCGGATATTTGCAACGCATTTCTTTTGGCTGTTCCTTTAAATACCATGTGCTCAACAAAATGAGAAACCCCATTTACCTCTTTTCTTTCATAAGCACTTCCCGTATTTACCCATATGCCGACAGAAACTGTTTCCGTTTCCGGACGAGAAACCGATAAAATTCTTAGTCCGTTTGCCAATACTGATGAATTTATTTCCATAAAAAATTTTTCCTTCTTATTAAAAAATCGATTTGACAGTATTATATTGTCAGATTAAGATAAATCAATATAAATATTCTCATAGGAGTAATAATAATGGAAAAAAATCCACATTTTGCCGTTGTATTGTCAGGATGCGGTCGCGCTGACGGTTCTGAAATTCATGAAGCAGTCTTAGCGTTGCTTTGCATTGAGAATATGGGGTGTACATATCAATGCTTTGCCCCTGACATAAAGCAAGCGGCTGTTATTAATCATCTGAATAACCAGCCGATGCCGGAAACTCGCAATGTCTTACAGGAATCGGCTCGTATTGCTCGCGGAAACATCTTAGACATCAGTGAGTTTGATGTTAATAAATATGATGGTATAATTTTTCCCGGAGGCTTAGGGGCAATTACAAACTGGTGCGATTTTGCTTCTAAGGGCACATTATGCTCGGTAAATAACAGCATAAGAGCAGTTATTCGTAAATGTTATGACAATAAAATTGTTATTGGTGCAATGTGCATAGCTCCGGTATTACTGGCATTAGTACTGGCAGATAAGCATATTCACTTTACACTCGGTGCCGGAGGCGATGTAGCGCAAAAACTAGAAAAACTCGGTGCTGTTCATGAAGAAGTCGGGGTAACCGATGTTTGCATAGACAAAGAAAACAGAATTTGCACAACACCGGCTTATATGCTTGCCACAAACATGCTTGACGTATGCCAAGGCGCACAAAATATGGTCGGAGCCATGTGCCAACTTATCAAAAACAAATAACTTTTGATATGATTTCACGGATTTAACTGACATATACCGGAAAAAAACACTTGCATTCATCATTTTTTGTTCTATTGTATTCAAAGCAAGACATCTAGATAGTGAGGAAAAACAATGAGAACAAGAACCAGATTTGCTCCAAGCCCGACCGGCTATATGCATATTGGCAATTTACGCACGGCACTTTATGAATACTTGATCGCTAAGTCAAATGGCGGTGATTTTATTTTGCGCATTGAAGATACCGATCAAAAACGTTATGTCGACGGTGCAACAGACATCATATTCCAAACATTAAAAAGAGTGGGTATGAACTGGGATGAAGGTCCGGATGTAGGGGGAAATTATGGGCCGTATATTCAGTCTGAAAGAAAAAACATTTATGCCGAATACGCTCACAAATTGGTTGAACTTGGTGGAGCATACTATTGTTTTTGCGCACAAAAAGATGAGGAAAATCTTGAAGAAGACGAAACCGTAAAACATCTTAAAATTAAAGACCCGTGCCGCAATATTTCTATTGAGGAGGCCAAATCTCGCATTGCTTCAGGAGAACCATATGTAGTAAGACAAAAAATTAATAAAAAAGGAACCTCCACCTTTCATGACGTTGTGTATGGTGATATCGAAATTGACTACGATGAACTTGATGAAGGAGTTCTTCTGAAAAGTGATGGCTTGCCAACATACAATTTTGCCAACGTTGTCGATGACCATTTAATGCAAATATCTCATGTTGTTCGGGGCAATGAATACATATCGTCAACACCTAAATATAACCTTATTTACGAAGCATTTGGTTGGACTCCGCCTATTTACGTGCACGTACCACCGGTAATGAAAGATGCTCAACATAAATTAAGCAAACGTAACGGCGATGCTTCTTTCCAAGATTTAGTAGCCAAAGGATACTTGCCGGAAGCCATTCTTAACTATATAGCCCTTCTTGGCTGGAATCCAGGTGATGAAAGAGAAATATTTTCACTTGCCGAACTTGAAAAAATTTTCTCCAGCGAGCGTTTAAATAAATCTCCGGCAATCTTTGATATAACCAAACTTACTTGGATGAACGGTTGTTACATTCGCAATCTTACCGCTGATGATTTTCATCAATTGGCAAAAAAATATTATACAGACATCGCTGAAACCGTCAATACAAAAGCTCTCAGTGCCACATTACAGCCTCGAATTGAAACTCTGGGACAAATAGAAGAACAGATTGATTTTATAAAAAAAGTCCCGGAATATGATCTGACTCTGTACGACAATAAAAAGATGAAAACAGACATTCAAACAGCTCAGAAATCGCTTAAATTAGTGCTACCGGTATTGTCAGAAACCAATGAATGGACCAATGAGCATCTTTTTGAGACTTTGAAATCATTGGCCGAAGCCAATGGCATGAAAAACGGACAAATTCTTTACCCTGTTCGCATTGCTTTATCCGGCAAAGAAACTACGCCGGGCGGAGCTACCGAGATTGCCGTTATTCTCGGAAAAAATGAGACGATTAAAAGACTTAATGATGCCCTGAAAAAATTGAACAATGAATAAAATCTGGCAAGCCAGGCTCGAAAATAGCCGATTAAAACGACAAAAGAGACGTAGAAATAACGTTTTTCTTAAATTTGTAAAGAAACTGTTTCTTTGCCTGCTTGCCGCAATTTTATTTTTTCCGCGTCCGTTTCAAAGAATTCTATACCCGCTTATGTGGGGAGAGAAATATGACCGGACACTGACAATATCCGAACAAGATTACTACAATGATATTAATCAACCTGATTTTACAATCATTCGCAATGGACTAAAATACCATATTTCCCCGCAAACCGCATATAATGTTACCGGAAAAATAGCTTATGTTGATCATTATGACACATTTTGGAACAACTTCTATCGCGGTAAAAATCAAAAAGAATATATAAATCTTGTACCGCAAGATTTAATTATTGTTATCGGAAATATGGCTAAACCGGAAATATTTTCTCTTTTCGAATTTGAACATGAAGAACGCTTGGGAAAGATAAAATGTAAAGATGTATTATACCGAGAATCTTTTGCATCCGGCTTCACACATAAATCAGAAGCTCAAATAGCTAAAAGTCAAAAAGCTTATGAGAAATGTGCACCGCACATAAATAATGCCGAATATAACAATTACCACCCGATTCCAGCAAATGAACGAATAAATAAAGCTCTTAAAATGCTTGCTGCTGGCGACATAGTCCACATAGAAGGAATACTGGTTAACGTAATCATGCCTAACGGATCAATTTTAGACACCGGAACCAGAAAAGACCAATATCATCGAATGTATGTTAATGGCAACCAACCGGGAAAATGTTTTATTTTATACACAACCAAAATTATTACAAACGGTTACATCTACAAATAGATATTATTTATGCAAAGCCTTCACATATGCCATAGCCGAATGTTCATCACAATACGTTTGTCCGGTTCTGACTTTTTTACCGCAAAAACAAAAATCATCATCGCGCGGATCACCAATCGGCCAACGACAGGTGTGACTATCTAATTCAACCAATTTTATCTCAGTCCGTGTTGTTTTTTTTCTTTCTGAAGCAGCCACTGGAGCCTTTGTTTCTAGTTTTTCTTCTGCAACTGAAGATTCAACCTGAATATCGTCAATCATCTCTGATTGACTAACATCTATTGATTCAACATTATCTTCTTTTTTCTTGATCGGAGACGGACGAGCTTTCAGACACAAACGATGCACCTTTCCGACAATAGAATTTTTTGACACTCCTATTTTCTTAGCTATTTCATTTGCGGTTAAACCCTCTGACCACATTTTTTGCAGTTGTTCAACCATTTCCTTTGTCCAAGCCATTTTCTTCTCCTAACTGAAATTTTCCTTTAATTTATATAATAATTTGTCGCCTGTCCAGCAATAATTTACTTTTTTTATTTTTTTTTAGCTTTTTCCATTATATAATAGTATCGGAGGTTTAAATGCGCTTTATATTTTTTATATTTTTTTATTTTTTCGCCATACCGAGCTTTGCTCAGCTCAAGAACTATGATAACACATTTGACATAGATTTGTCGGAGAATATTCCGGCGCTATGGAAGTTGGAAAGAGAATATAAAAACAGCAACAGTGACTATGATTGGCGTTATGATCTTTCATGGAATATGCCGACTGCATTTGATACTGATTTCAAAAAAGATATAACATACTTCGGCTCAATTGAAAAAAGATTGCAAAATGCCGACGAAGAAAGCATCTATCAAGACCTTAAACGAATGCCAAAAGACTTCTATCCGTACATTGGTCCTATGCTGCATTCAGTACGCGGTTTATCTGGAAAAATATTAGATATGCCGGGAATAAAGGAAACGAAAAATCAATTTCCGACCCGCATAGCCTCAAAAGTTCAAAACATTCCGAATTTACGCTTTGTTTCGCCTGAACTATATCTGTATTTAATGCCTGAGTTATGGGGAGAAGGTATCTTCAACCGTGAAAAACCGCAAAAACGCCAACATCTAGAAAAGACTGTCCGTGTAAAAATAAACCCCGAATTTATTGAACGGATAAAAAACAATGTTTCTATTGACGATTATAGTCGATTTTCCCAAGGTAAAAAGCAAAACATCGGCATAAGGCACTACAATGCTGATAAAAACACCCCGTTATCTCAAGCTGATGTCGTAGCTTTTATATCAACTCTAAACAGATTAGATGACTTTAGAAAACAAAATGATTATGAATTTCGTTTCATGATGCTTGATAATTTATTACAATACTGGGATGAAAAAAACGGCATACCGCGCGACATTGCCTTCTTACGAACAATTGTCAATCCTTGCCAAACTGTGGCCAGAAAAATAAAATGGAGCAACAAAAGAACTGAATTTCAACAAGTTATCGGAAACGAAGGATTTGGAATCGATGACTGGGCATATACCTGCGATAAAACCATCAAAGCATATCGCGTTACTTCTTCGACATTAAGCGATATAGGAATGATCCGCTTGTTTAAAAAAGGTTTTGCCTATCAACAACTTCGCTATATGAATTTTACTGCGCAAGAACGCAAACAGCAAAAAGATTTCATTGAAGCAACAATTCGCTTATATGAAACAACTCCGGAAAATATTGATGCCGTTCAGCCGGTTACTGAAAAATTAAAAAAAGAATTGCGCAAAATTGGCACTCATTATCTGGGAACCCCGATAATTTTACCATAAATATAAAAAAAACTTGCATTTGGCAAATATATCATATATAAAGAGGCAAAATCTAATTTAATATAAAGGGATGGAATAGAAATGGCTAGAGTTACAGTCGAAGATTGTATTGATAAAATTCCGAATCGTTATGATTTGGTTTTGATTGCGGCACAACGCGCGAAAGATATAGAGTCTGGCTCACGTATTCTTGTAGACAGGGATAACGATAAAAACTCGGTTGTTGCCTTAAGGGAAATATCTGAAAATAAGGTTAGTATCGAAGATTTACAAAAATCTCTGGTTATGGGATTACAAAAATATGTTGAAGTCGAAGAACCGGAAGACGAAGAAGTTGAAATATTATCGGCCGAGAAAGAGCTTTCAGATCTTGATGAAACTTTCTCCAGCGATATGTTAAGCGATGAAGACATCAGTAACTCCATGCAAATTCACGGCGGTGATGACGATAATTTTGACTTGGAAGACGCATCTGATATAGATTTTGATGATGATACCGACTTTGGTGATGATGACTTCAGTGATGAAAGTGATGATTTCGAATAGCCAGTAATAAAATTAACGAATCGTAAAGCAAAACATTATATCATAAATGATATGTTTTGCTTTTTTTGTATATAGAGGATAAAATGCTACGCCAATACGAACTGGTTGAACTTGTTAAATCATATGATCCTTATGCTGATGAAGAAGCCCTTAACAGAGCTTACGTTTTTGCCATGAAAAAACATGGTTCGCAGTTGCGTACATCTGGAGATCCTTACTATTCACACCCGATTGAGGTTGCCGGAATTTTAACCAAATACAAATTAGATTGTTCAACAATCATAGCTGCTCTGTTGCACGACACCGTAGAAGATACGGATACATCATTGGAAGAAGTC
>CADBPX010000083.1 GCA_902796625.1 uncultured Pseudomonadota bacterium | reverse complement strand
GAATGTTTGTAAGGAGTGTAGATGAGAAGTTTTATCGGAAAGTTAGTTCTTGTTTTATGCGTGTTAAATTTTGCATGTTTCAATGCCTTGGCCGCAAAGAATGCAAGGCCTAAACCACCTAAAGAATGGACAACGTTTGTCGAAAATTTGCAACGTGAAATGAAGGCGCGCGGGATTTCGCAGAAAACGCTTGATAAGGCTTATAAAGGAAAAAATTATTACCACGTAGCACCGGCAGTGGTACAACACGATAAAAAGCAAGCTGAATTTGTGATGACAACTTGCAATTATGTCAATCGTTTAGTTAATAAAGACCGAGTGGCAAAAGCACGGCAAAAATATAAAGAAATTAAGAAAAAATATGGTAAAATCGAACAAAAATATAATGTGCCATTCAATTATATTGTAGCTTTTTGGGGAGTAGAAACCAATTTCGGCGAAAATAAGGGAAAACACCATTTAATTGATAGTTTAACCAATTTGAGCTATCGTAATCGTCGTTCAAAGTTTTTCAAAAATGAACTCTATAACGTTCTTAAAATTATGGATCGTACTAACTTAAGTGAAAGTAAAATGCTGGGATCATGGGCCGGTGCAATGGGGCATTTTCAATTTATGCCGTCAACCTATAACAGCTATGCGGTTGATTATGACGGAGATAAAGTGCCGGATATTTGGAATTCACTTCCTGATGCGATTGCTTCAGCCGAAAATTTTTTAACTAAATTAGGTTGGCGTAAAGATGAAGGTTGGGGAATGCGCGTGCAGTTACCTTGGGACTTTAATTTCAAAGATGTCGGGCGGCAGACGACAAAGTCGGTTAAAGAATGGAAAAAACGCGGAGTAAAAACTTTTTACGGCTATAATTTGCCGTTTGATGATGAAGCTAAGGCTTCAATTATTCTGCCGGACGGACGCAAGGGGCCGGCATATATCGTATTGGGTAATTTTAAACGAGTAATGATATGGAACCGCTCGGATAATTATGCAATTGCCGTTGTTACATTGGCTGATTATATTGCTAATCCGGAGCGAAAATGGTCCCCGTTGGTGGCATCGGAACAATACACCGTGAACAGCGATGAAATTTTGGCAGTGCAGAAATTTCATAATAAGTTTAGCAAAGATAAAATAAAGGAAGATGGTAAGCTGGGTTCACAAACTCGTGCCGCCGTTAAAGTATTACAAAAGAAATTACGTTTGCCGGAAGATGGGTATCCAGATTATCAACTCTTAAATAAAATACGCAATTACAGCGCTAAACAGGGCTTTGCTACTCCAATTCCAACCAAAAGACCGAAAAAGAAGTAAGTATAAGTATGCAAAAATGCTTGCAGTGTGTGTTTAATTTGTATAATCTTGCGGTGATACAATGATAAACTATGGAAAAAAATGAATTCGATTAAACTGATTTTAACTATTGCTTTTTGCGGTATCGTTTTGACTTCGTGTTCAACCGGAACACCGGAACTATCTGGTTTGTCACCGCAAGCACAGGCAGAAGTTATTAAAAATTACGGCGGTGTTTATAAAGTGGGAAATCCATATCAGATTGCCGGCCGGTGGTATTATCCGAAGGAAGACTATAACTATTCCGAAGTTGGTATGGCATCGTGGTATGGCGAAGATTTTAACGGTAAGATGACTGCAAACGGTGAACATTACAATATGAATACTTTAACCGCAGCTCATCGTACATTGCCATTGCCAAGTATTGTTAAGGTTACTAATTTGCAAAACGGACGTTCGGTTATTGTGCGTGTTAATGACCGTGGACCTTATGTTAAAGATCGTATTATTGATTTATCTAAGCATGGAGCTCAGCTCTTGGGGTATATGGGGCAAGGAACCACTAAAGTTCGCGTTGAGGTTATGGAAAAAGAAAGTCGTGCTTTAAAGGCCGCAATGCTTAATGAACCGCAATCGCAGAAAGAAACGGCTTTGGCTGCTGCGGAAAAGGCTAAACCGGCACCATCGTTGTATGAAAGTTCGGCCGAGCGTATAGAAATTTCTGAAAAAGAAGAGAAAAAAGATATGGCGGCAATTTATGCCAGTGCCGGAGGAAAGGCATATCAACAAGGATCTTTCAAACCTAAAGGACAAACGAGTGAGCCGGTGGTATATGGCTCGGCAGCTACGGCTGACGGTGAAGGTAAGTCCGCTTCTATGGGAACATTGGCCGCCGGTGCCGGTAAGGTGGCAGATAAAAGCGGGGTATACGGCAAAGCAGCAGTTAATCCGCAAGCTAAAAGTTCACAAGCAATTAAATCAAACGGTTATCAATATGTGGCCGGAGGATATTATTTGCATGCCGGATCTTTTTCTCAATACGAGCTGGCGCATAAACAAATGGTTCGTTTGAAGGAATATGGAAGCAGTCATATTGTTAATGTAACGGCCGGAGGAAAGCCGTATTATCGCGTTTCTGTTGGTCCATACAGTCGTGCGGAAGAAGCTAAGGTAGCGCAGGCTAAGTTAAGATATTATGGAATAAAAGATACCAGAATTGAACAAAAATAGGAGATTAAAATGCAGAAAAAATGGGGATTGGTAATTTTATTATGCGGAGTTGTCAGCGGATTTGACGCGCATGCTTATGAAACAACAGCGCGTAATGCAATTTTAATGGATTACGATACCGGTGAATATTTGTTTGAAAAAGGTATTACCGAGGCAGTGCCTCCGGCATCAATGAGCAAGCTGATGACCGTTTATATTTTAATGAGCAAAATTAAAGACGGAAGTATAAAACTTGATGATACTTTTTCAGTTAGTGAAAATGCCTGGCGTAAAGGCGGTGCCGCTACCGGAGGCTCAACAATGTTTTTATCTATCGGCGATAATGTCAGTGTTGAAAATTTAATTAAAGGTATTGTAATTCAATCCGGTAATGATGCTTGTATCGTAGTGGCGGAAAATATTTCCGGTTCGGAAGAAGATTTTGCCGTATTAATGAATAAAACAGCTAAAGAATTAGGGTTGAAAAACAGCAGCTTTGCCAATTCTACCGGCTTGCCGCATCCGGATCAAATGATGTCAATGGAAGATTTGGCGATTTTATCTCGTCATATTATCAAAGAATTTCCGGATTTATATCACTATTTCAGCGAAAAGGAATTTACCTATAACAATATTAAACAAGGCAATCGTAATCCGTTGCTTTATACAATGGCCGGTGCCGACGGCTTGAAGACCGGACATACCGAAGAAGCCGGTTTCTGTTTAGATGCATCTGCTGTTAAAAACGGACGCCGCTTGATTGAAGTTATGAGCGGTATGAGCAGTAATAAAGAACGTTCGGAAGAAGCAGAAAGACTTATGAGCTGGGGATTCCGCGAATTTAATAACTATAAGATGTTTAATAAAGGACAGGTTATTGCAACGGCAAAAGTTTGGTATGGTCAGCAGAAAAACGTTGATCTGACAGTGGGTAATGATGTTTTGAAGACTATACATATGAGCAAAATAGACCACGTTAAGTCAAGTGTTGAATTTGATGAGCCGATTAAGGCTCCAATAAAGGCCGGTCAAGAAGTAGGAAAACTAAAAATAGAAATAGAAGGCCAGCCGACATTAGAAGTTCCTTTAGTGGCGGCACAAAATGTTAATAAAGTCGGATTGTTGGGGCGTTTTATTGCGAATGTTAAGTATTTTGTCTTCGGAGCAAAATAATGCGCGGCAAATTTATTACCTTTGAAGGTGGAGAGGGTTGTGGTAAGTCAACGCAAGTTCGTTTGTTAGCTGAATATCTGCGACAAAAGAATATTGATGCGGTTTTGACTAAAGAACCGGGTGGAACCGTTGAAGGTAGAGTTTTACGAGAATTATTGGTAACCGGAGATAAAGATAAATTTGATGCCGTGGCCGAATGTTTGCTTTATTATGCTGATCGGCGCAACCATCTGACTAAAGTGGTGTGGCCGGAGCTGGAGCAAAATAAGTGGGTAATAAGTGACAGATATGCCGATTCAACGGAAGCTTATCAATATTACGGGTACGATAAACGGGTCGATTTGTCGGTATTGCAAGAGCTGTATCGAATTGTTGCTGGCGAATTTAAACCGGATTTGACAATTATTTTGGACATGGATCCGGAAATAGGTTTACGTCGCTCGTTTGCTAAATCGGAAGCAATGGATGTTAAGGAATTGCGTTTTGAAAGTCAGAAGTTAGAATTTCATAACAATTTGCGCAAAGGATTTTTGGAAATAGCTAAACGAGAGCCGGAAAGATGTGCGGTAATCGATGCTAATACGGATATTCATACCTTACATAAGCGTGTAATTGCTGTTGTTCAAAGCAGATTGGGGTTGTGATGGCTGAAAACATTTTGCCGCGTTCAAATGCTTTTTTGCTGGGACAACAGGTTGCCGAAGATATTTTTTTGCGGGCATGGAAAAACGGAACAATGCATCATGCATGGATTTTAAGCGGTCCGCAGGGTGTCGGTAAAGCAACACTGGCCTATCGGATTGCTCGTTTTTTGGTGTGGGCAGATTGGCAGAAGCGTGAGAATTATACTTCATTAAATGTTCCTGAGAATGCGGAAATATTTCAGCAAATTGCTAAAGGTTCATATCCCGATGTAAAGGTTCTTGAGAGAGATTACATCGAAACTGATCGTAAGAAAATCATCAGTTCCATTCAAAAAGGTGAAGCATTAGATGAAGATGATTTGGCAAATTTACGCAGATCAGCGTTTATTCGGGTTGATGATGTGCGTAAAATTAATGAGTTTTTAGCCAAAACGTCATTTAATGACGGATGGCGGGTGGTTATTATTGATGCAGCCGATGATATGAATAAAAGTGCCGCCAATGCGTTGTTGAAAATTTTAGAGGAACCGCCGGCTCGCACGGTTTTATTGCTTGTAAGTCATAATATAGGCACATTGTTACCAACAATTCGTTCGCGTTGTGCTAAGTTGAATTTAAGGTCGCTGAATGACGGAGAAGTGAGCAGTTTATTGCGGCGTTACCGGGCAGAATTAAGTGAAGAAATGGTGCTTAAAGTGGCACAAATGAGCCGAGGAAGTATCGGGCGAGCGATATTGTACGCCGATTTGAATGCTCCGGATTTATATAATAATTTATGCTCATTGCTATATGCAAAGCAAAAATTTTCTATCGAGAAAATGTTAGAATTTTGCGCTGAAGCAACGGCTGATGAAGATAAATTTTCTTTGTTGCAAGATTTTATTTTGCAATTTATTAAGGAAAATTTATCACAAGCATCCGATAGCAGAGCTTTGTATGAATGTTGGAGCAAAACACAACGTATGTATGCTGACTGTATAAATATAAACATGGATAAAAAGCAAATGCTGATTAAATTATTAACTGATATTTGTAAGGTTTTGTAATGTTTGTGGATAGTCATTGTCATATTAATGCAGCGGATTTTGATGAAGATCGGGAAAATGCGGTATTACGGGCTCGAGAAGTCGGCGTTGACGTTATTATGGACGTGTGTGACGATCTTGCTGATGTTGAGCAGTTGACGGAATTTTGTGCACAGCATAAAAATATTTATACTACTGCCGGTGTACATCCGGAAATTGCCGATAAATATGTTAATCTAACGGTTGAAGAATTAATAAATAAAACCGCATCGCCTTATGTG
>CADBPX010000082.1 GCA_902796625.1 uncultured Pseudomonadota bacterium | reverse complement strand
CCATGGCGGAATTGGTAGACGCGTAACGTTGAGGTCGTTATGAGCTAAGCTCGTGGAAGTTCAAGTCTTCTTGGCCGCACCAATTCAGAACTTACTTTGCGAATAAAAAATGTCAAAGGAGAGCTTGAAATGTTAAGAATATATAAAACAGAAGCAGTAGGTAAGCTGGTCAAGCTCAAAAATTTTCGTATTGTTTCAAAGGCATGGTTCAATTTAATTAATCCGTCAGCTCAGGAAATTGATAAAGTTTCATCAATGCTGAAGGTTGATGCCGATATTTTACGCAATTCTTTGGATGCCGATGAGCGTTCCCGGGTTGAGTTGGACGAGGGGATTTTTTCGGTAATTGTCAATTTACCGCTTTTGGATGAAGACGGTAATTTTGATACATTGCCATGCGGTTTGGTGTTTTCGGCGCGTAATTTTCTGACAATTTGTTCAAAAGATAATCGTATTATCAGTTCTTTTAACAAAAATACCGCCAAGAGTTTTGATACCCGTGAGCGTACAAAATTTATGCTGTCTATATTATATAAAATCACGCAATTTTATCTTCGTTATTTAACCATAATCAATCGCAAGACGGAACATATTGAAGATGCGCTAAAACAAACGACCAATAATCAGGAATTATTTCAGTTGATAGAAATTCAGAAGTCTTTGGTTTATTTTACAACCGCTTTGCGGGATAATCATTTAGTTTTGGAAAAAATTTTACGAATGACCAAATCTCCGGCTTCTTCGGCAATTTTAAACTTTACGGAAGATGATATCGATTTGTTGGAAGATGTTATCGTTGAAAATAAGCAAGCTATTGAAATGGTTGATATGCACCGCACTATTTTAGAGGGTATGATGGACGGTTTTGCTTCAATTATTAACAACAACGTGAACCAAATTATGAAGTTTTTAGCGGCCATAACGATTGTTTTATCAATTCCGACGATGTTGGCCAGCTTTTGGGGAATGAACGTTGCGGTTCCGGTGGCATCTATGACCTATGGTTTTTGGATTGTGATAGCTATATCAATGTTGGCCACCCTGTTGGTTATTATATATTTTCGCAAAAAAGGCATGTTTTAATAAAAAAATTGTAGACTGAATAAGATTCAGACTGGCAACCTGTAACATATTATGATATATGAATTGGGTTGAATAGTGGAGGGTGTATTGATTTTAGGTGTTTTTGTTATTTTTTCAGCTGTTTTTGCCGACCAGTTGGCAAAATATTTTGTTGATACCAATATTGTATCAGGTCAACCGATAGAAGTTTTCAGTCTTTTTAACCTAGTAAAAGTATGGAATACAGGGGTTAGTTTTTCGATGTTCAGCCACTATGGAAAAGTTGGCGCAATAGTGTTAAGCGTACTGGCAATAACAGTTTGCTTGTTTTTGTTGCATTGGATGATTAAGGAAAAAAATTTGTTCAAGGTTGTCAGTTTGGGGCTAATCATCGGCGGCGCCATCGGAAATGTTATTGATCGGGTGCGTTTTGGCGCCGTTTTGGATTTTTTGGATTTTCACATTATGGACTATCATTGGCCGGCGTTTAATTTGGCCGATTCATTTATATGTATAGGTGCCGGTGTTCTAATTATGTGGGAAATATTTTATAAACAGAAGGAAAGGATTTAGCAGTTATGAAAAAAATGGCATTGTGGATTTGCTTGGCAGGCGTTCTGTTAATAAGTGCCTGCGGTATTACGAAAAAAGATTTGGGATTTGCCCGTCAGGGACCGGACGAAAAAAATGTTAAAACGAACGCTCCGCTGATTTTACCCCCGGAATACAGTGTCAGACCAAAATCATCAATAACGGATAAATATAACGAAGACAGCATCTTAGATGACTAAGTACGGACTATTTTTTCTTGTTTTGCTCGGATTCTCCGAATCTGTTCAAGCTAAGTTGTTTAATGCACAAGAATTTATGTTGCCTAACGGAATGCAGGTTGCGGTGATTGAAAATCATAAGGCACCGCTTATCAAGCACATGGTTTGGTATAGGATCGGTTCGGTGGATGAGGATTTTGGCAAGGGCGGAAGCGCACATCTTTTAGAGCATTTAATGTTTCGCGGTACTAGTAAGGTTCCTGATGCCGATTTTAACCACATTATGGATAATCTCGGAGTTGTCAGTAATGCTTTTACTAATTATGACGTGACAACTTATCATCAGTTTGCCGATATTTCCAAATTAGAGGCTTTGATGGCTTTAGAAGCTGACCGGATGCAAAATTTAAATTTTAATGATCAAGCCTTTGCCGCCGAACAAAAAATAGTTTTGCAAGAGCGTAAACAGGTCGTTGAAAATGATCCAGAGTCAGCATTTGATGAACGTTTAAACCTGATATTATGGGGAAATTCCCCATACAGCCGGCCGATTACCGGTACCGAAGATGAAATTATGGCACTGTCGGCTGCTGATATATATAAGTTCTACTATCAGTATTATGCTCCGAATAATGCCATTTTGGTTCTATCCGGTGATATTGATGTTAAAACCGCTAAAAAATTGGCAGAAAAGTATTACGGCAATATTCCTGCCAAAGATGTAACCAAGCGTAAAGTAAGTGAGGTTAAAGAAAATTTTCAAGAACGTTTAACAATGCGGCTTCCGCAAATACAATCCCCGAAGGCGGTTGTTAAATATTTGGTACCGCACGAAAATCAAGAAAAGCAGATATATACTTTTCTGGTGTTAGCCGAATATTTGGGGGGCGGTGAAACATCGGCATTGTATCAGGATTTGGTGGTTGAACAAAAAAAAGCATTCGCTGTCAGTGTTTATTATCGTTTAGCCGTTAGTGGTAACAACTTATTTTCACTTTCAGTTATTCCGACATCCGATAATGATAACGAACAGATCTTTACCTTGCTGAATGAGGCAATGGCCAAGGTTGTGACAGAAGAATTAGATGCACCGAAATTGGAGAGGGTTAAGCAAAAGATGTTGGCAGATTTGATTTATGCCAATGATAATCCTTCTGATGCGGCATATTGGGTTGGCTATATGCTGGCTAACGGTTATAGTCTTGCCGAGGTGCAGAACTATGCCGAAAATATCCGAAAAGTCAGCCTTGAAGATGTTCGCGCCGCCTATAAAAATCTGGGGCAGATATCTCGTGTTGAGGGGCTGTTGCTTCCGATAAAAAAGGAGGAAAGCCATGATTAGAAAATCCGGGACAAGAAAATGGTGGTTCATATTGGTATTAATGGTCGTATTTATCGGCATATTATGGTGGCAACACGGGCAGAAAACTAAAAAAGGAACAATTAATGTTGAAGAGATTTTATTGCAATCGGAGCTGAGAAATCGTACTTTTAATTCCACTGTGCAAAAAATTGCCGAAGGCAAAGTTTCGGCATATTTAATGGAAGAGCATTCTAATCCGATTGTTGCTATCAGCTTTATCTTTGAAAGAGCCGGCGTGGCTTATGAACCAGATGAAAAGGCAGGAATTGCTCAATTGGTAGCAGCAATGCTGATCGAAGGAGCCGGTGAATACAATGCATTGCAATTTAAGCAGATAAGTGAACAATATGGTATTAAAATCGGTTTTTCGGCCTCGATGGATGATTTTTCGGGATATTTGATTTATCCGCGCCAACATCAGGATATTGCCGCAAAACTGCTTAAAGCAGCTTTATTGCGGCCGATGTGGGATAAAAAATATTTAGATTTAAACAAAGAAAAGATGCTCCTTGCTTTGCAAAAACAGCAAGAACATCCGAGTAACTATCTGAGCTACAAGTTTAGGGATAAAATTTTTGCCGGTCACCCGTATTCGCGCAACATTCTGGGAAATCAAGATACAATACCTGATCTAACGGCTGAGGATCTGGCAAATTATCATAAAACTTATCTGGCACAAAATAATTTAATTATCGGGATTGCCGGCGATATAACCAAAGAGAAGGCCACCACTCTTTTGCGTGAATTATTTGCCGGTTTGCCGGAAAAAAATAATTTAGCAAAGTTAGAGCCGTTGCATTTAGAATTTTCTGGAAAAGAATACAAAATCAGCCGCAAAATTCCGCAGGTTATTACCAAATTTGCAACTGAGGGAACATATCGCCAAGATATTGATTTTTATCCGCTATATCTGGCAAACTATATTTTCGGTGAACAAGGATTAAATTCACGCCTATCAAAGGTTATACGTGAAAAAGAAGGGCTGACTTACGGTATTTATACCTATTTAAGCATTAGTGAAGCCAGTGCCTTAATTGTCGGCAGTTTTTCGGCAACTCCGGATAATTTTTATGCGGCCAAAGAGTTGTTGCTACACGAGTGGCAACGCTTGTTGCAAGACGGAGTATCATCAGAAGAGTTACGGCAGGTTAAAACATCATTGATTAACGAATTTAACCTGCGTTTTGCTGATATTAATGATATTTCAGATATGTTGGTAACTATGCAGAAGTATAATTTGGGACAGAATTTTTTAGATAAACGCAATGACTATATAAATGAAGTTGAGCTTCAAGAAGTTAATGCGGCAATAAAAAAATATTTCAGTACGATGCCCGATTTTGTTACAATCGGAGATTATGAGGGAGAAAAATAGATGTTTGGCAGAACAAAAACAAAAGCATGGCGTAATTTGGAGAGTTTGCAGCACAAATACAATATAAATATGCGCGAACTTTTTGCAAAAGATGATAAAAGAGCCGAGCGCTACACTATTCAATTGGAAAATATGCTGGTTGATTATTCCAAGAATTTAATAAATGACCAGATTCTTGACGGTTTACTGGCATTAGCCAAGGAAAGAGGTTTAGCCGATAAAATAAAGGAGATGTATAGCGGAGCTAAAATTAATCAAACCGAAAATAGGGCAGTTTTACATATTGCCTTAAGAAATAAAGAAAATAAGCCGATATACGTTGATGGTCATGATGTTATGCCGAAAATAGCGACTACTTTAGAGAAGATTAAAGATTTTTCCGAGGCTGTACGTTTAGGCACATTTACCGGCTATACAGGAAAAAAGTTGACTAATATTGTGAATATAGGCATCGGCGGTTCTGATTTAGGACCATTTATGGCAACTCAGGCTCTTAAACCTTACTGGGCTAAGGATATTAATTGTTATTTCATTTCCAATATTGACGGAACATCGTGTGCTGAGGTTTTGAACCATATTGATCCGGAAACGACTTTATTTATTGTGGCATCAAAAACTTTTACTACAATAGAAACTTTAACCAACGCCCATACTTGCCGCAAATGGCTGGTTGATGCTTTAGGTGAGCACGCGGTTGCCAAGCATTTTGTGGCATTATCGACCAACAAAGCAGAAGTAGAAAAATTCGGTATTAATCCGGACAATATGTTTGAATTTTGGGATTTTGTCGGCGGACGTTATTCAATGTGGTCGGCAATCGGTTTAATCATTGCTATTGCTGTCGGATATAAAAATTTCGAGCGTATGCTTGAAGGTGCTTATGCGATGGATAAACATTTTTATGAAGCCGATTTCGCCCATAATATTCCGGTAATTTTGGCTTTAATTGGTATTTGGTATATCAATTTTCATGATGTTCATCGCTATGCTGTTGTGCCGTATGATCAATATTTGCAATATCTGCCGTCGTACTTACAACAGCTTGATATGGAAAGCAACGGTAAATCTATTTCTTTGGACAATAAGTATGTTGACTACTCTACCGCACCGGTTGTATTTGGCGGTGCCGGAACCAATGTACAGCATTCGTTTTTTCAATTGTTGCATCAAGGAACGGATATTGTGCCGGTAGATTTTATTATTCCGGCAATATCCCATAATGAAATCGGAGCTCACCAGGAAATATTAATTGCCAATGTTTTGGCTCAGGCCGAGGCATTAATGAATGGCAAAACGGAAGAAGAAGCTGTGGCTGAAATGGAAAAATGTGGCAATTCTAAGGCCGAGATAGCCCGAATGAAAAAGAATAAGAGTTTTACCGGCAACCGACCTTCAAATATGATTATTGTTCGTAAACTTGATCCGTATAGTCTCGGTATGTTGGTTGCAATGTATGAACATCGGACTTTCGTACAGGGAGTTATTTGGAATATTAATTCATTTGACCAATTCGGAGTAGAGTTAGGTAAAAAATTAGCCTTAAATATATTGCCGGAATTGCAAGGAACCGCCGTTCAAGTTGAACACGATAGTTCGACAGCTTCCTTAATTCGCTATATTAAGGGTATTCGCAAATAGGAGATAATATGACAATACGCGTACTGCCACTAAATCTGGTTAATCAAATTGCCGCCGGTGAAGTTGTTGAAAGGCCGGCTTCGGTAATCAAAGAATTGGTTGAAAATGCCATTGATGCCGGTGCAACAAAAATTGATATAACCATAGATGGCGGTGGAAAAACCCGTATTGTTGTCAGCGATAACGGTTGCGGAATGGCCTCCGATGAGTTGCCGTTGGCGGTTGAACGGCACGCTACTTCAAAATTACCGACAAATGACCTATTTTCAATAAATTTTCTCGGATTTCGCGGTGAGGCCTTACCATCAATAGCCTCTATTGCAAAGTTAACAATATCATCACGTCAAAAAGGCGCGGATATCGGCTGGAAAATATCCGTGAATGGTGGTGAAAAAGGGCAAGTTGAGCCGGTAGCGCAGGACGAAGGAACTAAGATAGAAGTTCGCGATTTGTTTTATACCACTCCGGCACGATTGAAGTTTTTAAAATCTGATTCTTCTGAAGCCGGACAATGTATTGATATGTTACAGCGTATTGCAATGGCAAATCCGCATATTTCTTTTTCTTTGTTCTGTGATGGCAAAAAGAAAATTAGTTTGAGCGGCGGTCAGGGGGAATTATTTGATATTCGCCAACGTCGTATAGCTGATGTTTTGGGAAAAGAATTTATTGATAATTCGGTTACTATTGCCGCTGAAAATGATTTTTGTAAAATTTCCGGCATTGTCAGCTTGCCGACTTATCATAAAGCTAATTCATTATCGGAATTTTTGTATGTTAATAACCGTCCGGTTCGCGATAAGTTAATTTTGGGAGCCATTAAAGGTGCATATCAGGATTTGATGATGGCGGGTCGTTATCCGGCTTGCGCGATATTTATTCAGGTTGAGCCGATGTATGTTGATGTTAATGTTCATCCAACCAAAGCCGAGGTGCGTTTTTATGATAACGGCGCAATTCGTGGTCTATTGGTGGGGGCAATTCGACAGGCTCTGAGTATGGGAGCGCGTCAAAGTGCTCAGGATGACGGTTTAGCACATCTGTTGGCCAGAAGTGAAAATGATGCAGATGAAGATATAAATTTTCAGCAGCCGAGCGTCGCCAAACCGGCATTTATGTCCGGTGTTCGTGAACCAACTTATCATATGAGAGATGTTCATTTTCAAGGATCTTTTCCCAAACATAGAAGTGCTGCATCTCAAAATATGGATATCCCGGAATTGCAGCAGCAATATTCGGTTCGCATAGCCGAGGAACCAAGCGCTCAGACAGTGGCAGAAGTTGGAGAGTTAGGCTTAGCTAAAGCCCAATTTCATAATACTTATATTATATCGCAAACGCCGGATAGCATAGTTATTGTTGATCAACATGCGGCGCATGAGCGTATTACCATGGAAAAGATGAAACAAGGTTTATCTCGGCATGAAAAACAACCGGCGCAACTTTTGTTATTGCCGGAGGTAGTTGATTTAAGTCAATCAGAGCAAGCCGGATTAATGGAATTTGCCGATTCTTTACGAGAATTGGGACTAGGCTTGGAAAACTTCGGTAGCACTGCGGTTCTGGTGCGAGAAATTCCGGCACTGTTGGGTGAGGTTGATGTTAAAAAACTTATTAAGGATTTAGCGGCGGAAATTGCTGAATGGGGCAATACATTTTCTCTGACGGATAAATTGCATCATATTTGCGCGACAATTGCTTGTCACGGATCGGTGCGGGCCGGACGGAGCCTAAATATTGAAGAAATGAACCACTTGCTGCGCGATATGGAAAAAACAGAGCATTCCGGCCAATGTAATCACGGACGTCCGAGCTATATTAAGATAAAAATCGACGACATCGAAAAACTTTTCGAACGCAAGTAAAATATATACAAATTGATTGTAATTCAGTAAATACTCTGTCAAGATAAAAAATATTGTATATTTCTTATTTTTTACTTGACTTTTCTTATTTTATATAATAATAATCTTACATTGTAAATGGAGCGCAATTATATGCGTGAAAT
>CADBPX010000081.1 GCA_902796625.1 uncultured Pseudomonadota bacterium | reverse complement strand
TGACGGCGGCTTTCTTTACCGTAGTCTTTTTAGCCGGAGCTTTTTTCGCGGCAGCTTTCTTTTTCTTTGTTGCTTTTTTCTTCTTTGGTTTATTTTTTAATTCTGTTTGGGCAATAGAAACAGCCAGTGCATTTTCTAATGACTTTTCATCACATAAGCCGATGGCTACCGGATTCTTCGGTTTTAATTCTGCCATATCTTTATATTCGCCGTTACGGATTTTGTTAATCGTCGGTTTGGTCGTACCAATTAACTTGCATATTTGCGAATCAATAATCTGCGGATAATTTTTCAGAATCCATAAAATGGCCGAAGGTTTTTCACTGCGTTGTGTCGGTGAAAGCAAGCGTTTTGCTTTGGCATTGCGTTCTTTAACATTGTTTTCCAGAACATTCGGAACCAAGTCGGCATTGGCATCATTTTCACAGCGGTGAATTTCTTCCCAGCTCAGCTGACCATTATTAATCGGGCTTAAGCCGACTATATTATAAGCAATATCACCATCGGCGATTGCTTGAATTTCTAATTCATGAATTTCACAAAACTTTGAAATCTGACGGAATGTCAGAGCCG
This sequence comes from uncultured Pseudomonadota bacterium, assembly GCA_902796625.1. Classification (GTDB taxonomy): domain Bacteria; phylum Pseudomonadota; class Alphaproteobacteria; order RF32; family CAG-239; genus RUG410. The sequence goes on along the minus strand of CADBPX010000081.1, from coordinate 34,105 downwards.
TATTTTCAACAAGCCAAACGGCTGTAGCTTTAGGCATTAAAGGAGCTGTCATTTTAAAATCCTTTCATTATCTGTTCTCTATGCTAACACAATAAACAAGCTTGCAGTAATATACAAGTAATTTTTCAATATTATAAACGCAAAAGGCCTGCATTCAAGCAGGCACTTAAACTTCAGTCATTCGGATTAATGATCTTTCAATCCGAAAGCGGCGAACTTACTGTTAAACTTGCCAACCTGACCGCCGTTATCAACAATGCGGCGAACACCGGTCCAAGCCGGATGTGACTTCGGATCAATGTCGAGCATCATTTTGTCGCCGGCTTTTCCCCAAGTTGACTTTGTTTTAACTTCTGTACCGTCTGTCATCACATATGTAATCTCGTGATAATCAGGGTGAATTCCTTTTTTCATCGTAAAACTCCATTAAACATACTTTATTTTTTAGCCTTTATACATTAAGCAAATAAAATACGCAAGCATTATTTTTACAGTTTTTTAAATTTTTTTTATTTTGCCACAATTTCAGCAATTTTTTGCCGCATCGCTTCGTTGCAGGCAAATATATTACCGCCGAACAGCGCCTGGCGCAAATTTTCCGAGCGGGTGTCGGTTTGGCCGATAGCAAATATATAACCTCCGGCTTCCTTTACCAGCAATATACCGGCCGCCAGTGCAGTTGCTTCGGCGTTTGTCAGTAATGCAATATCAAGCTTTCCGGCTGCAACATAAGCTAAATCCAATGCCGCTGTTCCAGAAATGGTAACGTTAGAGCTTAAGGCAAACGCTTTGCCGATAAAATCGGCATCGGAACCGCAACCGATGAGTGCGCGAGCAACATCTTTGCCGCCGGCAATGCGGATTCGTTCATGTGAACGAAAACCTTCTTTAAAAGCACCGCTGCCTTTTTCAGCAAAAAACATTTCGTCACGTATCGGATTATAAACAACCCCGCTGACAATGGTGTTGTTTTCAATCATTGCTACAGAAATGGCAAAGTTGGCATTGCCGTGGGCAAAATTGTTATAACCGTCAATGGCATTTATCATAAAATAGTTACCATGTGGCGGAATAGCATCATTTTTTTCACACACAAATGCGTAATTAGGCTTAAATTTAGCCAGTTCTTCGCGCAAAATATTGCGTACACGTTCATAAGAGCGCATTGCAAACATATCGCCGCCATGAACGGAATTTTGCAGGTGTTCCAGTTCATTAAAATCGCGTCCTAAAGGATTCGCTGCCTTTTTAACGGAATTAACAATAGTGGTTAAACTCGGTGAAACGTATGGCATTATTTCGCTCTTTCAACATAATTGGCTTCTGCCGTACCGACAACAATTTTATCGCCGACATTAATAAACGGAGGAACGTTGGTGCGTACACCATTATCTAAAATTGCCGGTTTGTATGACGAGGAAACCGTCTGACCTTTTAAAGCCGGTTCGGTTTCAACCACTTCACAAACTACCTGCAAAGGTAAGTCAACTGAAATCGGCCGGCCGTCAATATACGAAACCTTTACCTGCATACCATCGGTCAAAAACGGACGGGAATCTCCCAATAAATCCGCCGGCATGGCAAATTGTTCAAAAGTATCCGATTCCATAAAATTCAAACCGCTGGCATCTTCAAATAAAAATTGGCAATCTTTATCTTCAACCATTAACTTTTCAACCGTATCTTCGGTTCTGAAGCGTTCGTTGGTTTTGGTTCCGGCTTCAACTTCTTTCATTTCAACCTGCATAAAGGCACCGCCTTTACCTGGCTTAATATGTACAGCCTTGGTAATAGTCCAAGGTTTTCCCTTATATTCAATAACCCAACCGATTCTGATTGATCCTGCAAGTTGTTTCATTTTTATATCTCCATATTTACAATTTCAAAGTGATTATTTCTGTTTGGCAACATAGCGTAAATATTTTTATTTCGCAACAAATTTTTTATCCGCATACAAAAAAACCGCCGCTTGTGCGACGGTTTATATTATTTTTTACAAAGCTAAATCATCGCCATACCGCCGTTAACATGGATAGTTTGGCCGGTAATATATTGCGCTTCATCAGAAGCTAAAAAGGCCACAACGTTGGCAATGTCTTGCGCTTCGCCCAATTTTTGTTCCGGAATTTTAGCCATTAATGCTGCTTTAACATCTTCCGGCAACACGTCGGTCATCGGGGTACGGATAAAGCCCGGAGCGATGGAGTTTACCGTAACGCCGCGCGAGCCGACTTCTTGGGCCAAGCATTTATTCATGGCAATCATTCCGGCTTTTGAGGCAGAATAATTTGCCTGACCGGCATTTCCCATAACACCGACAACCGAAGCAATTCCTATAATACGACCAAAACGTCTTTTCATCATACCACGGACGGCGGCGCGAGCCAACTTAAATCCGGCGGAAAGATTAACATCTAAAACTAATTGCCAATCTTCGTCACTCATCCTTATAAACAAATTGTCGCGGGTTAGTCCGGCATTATTTACCAAGATATCAATTCGTCCCAATTTTTCTTCTACATCGTTGACCAGTTTTTTTATGGCTTCAGCATCGCTTAGATTGGCCACAAAGCACTCAACATTGGTGTCAAATTCCTTTTTTAAGCTTTCCAACTTTTCGGCATTCATGTCAGTTAGAGCCAGAATTGCGCCTTGCTCATGCAAGGTATGGGCAATTTTACGGCCTATACCACCGGCCGAACCGGTAATCAGTGCAACTTTTCCATCTAATCTAAACATATATATTTCCTTTCATTATATGTTTTTTGCCAGTTCTTCAATTTCTGCAATCGAACCGACGGAGATTGCGTTTAGTTCTTTATAACTTCTTTTTGCCAATCCGGAAAGAACACGTCCGGCGCCCAGCTCAACCAGGTCGGTAACATTCTGTTCAACCATATACGCCATGGTTTCCCGCCATCTGACCGTTCCGGTAATTTGTTCAATCAGGTGCTTGATGATTTCCTTATGATTACTGATTGGTGTGGCTAACACATTAGCAATCAGCGGAATTTGCGCGTCATGAGCTTCAACATTCATAAAAGCGCGCGCCATAATATCGGCCGCCGGAGCCATATAAGGGCTGTGAAAAGGAGCACTTACCGCTAATTTAACGCATTTGCGCGCTCCGAATTCCTGAGCAATTTCAACGGCGCGGTCAATTGCCGTCATTGATCCAGACAATACAACTTGCCCTTCCGAATTATCATTAGCGGCAACACAAATATCTTTACCATTCGAACAAGCCTCAACCAATGCATCAACATCTTTGTATGACAGGCCGATGACGGCTGCCATGCCGCCAACTCCGAACGGTACGGCATTTTGCATAGCTTCACCGCGCAAACGTAACAGCTTTGCCGTATCACTCAAAGAAAACACACCGGCACAGCATGCCGCTGAATATTCACCCAAGGAGTGTCCGGCAACAAAGGCTGCTTTTTCCTTTATATTTATTCCGAAATCTTTTTCCAAAACGCGAACAATTGCCATTGAAAAGGCCATTAAAGCCGGTTGCGTATTGGCAGTCATAATCAGTGCAGAATCCGGCCCTTGCGTCATAACTTTGTATAAGTCAAAAGAGAGAGCCTCATTTACTTCGTTAAAAACATCACGTGCCGCGGCAAAGTTGTCGGCCAGCTCTTTACCCATGCCGACATACTGCGAACCCTGTCCCGGAAAAACAAAAGAATATTTCATTTTAAACTTCCCTTTCTTTCTTGCGATTTATAAAACATACGCGGCAAATGTCAATAATCAGCCTTTTTTTTATTAACATCAGACTTAATTTTGCCCGAAATTTTAATAAATTTTTGAACATTTTTCGCTATCATACTCCCGAGTTTATCGCATGAATTTGAGGAAAAAATGGCAAAAAAGAAAGTAATCAAAGAAAAACCGAAAACATGGTGGCAAAAAATGTTGTGCCGCCTCTTAGGATTGGTACTTGTAATCTTGCCGCTGTTAATGTTGGCAAGTTTGTTGGATTACCATGCCGAAGATCCGTCTTTTAATAAGGCTACTTCCGGTGCGGTGCAGAATTTTTTGGGAAGTTTTGGTTCGTACAGTGCTGATTTAATTTTAAGTACTTTCGGTTTGTCATTAATCATTTTTTTATTGGTGCCGATTATTTGGGGCCTCGGTCTGCTCCGTTATCAGGCTTTTGCCGAATATAAAGCCCGGATTTTGGCGTGGATTGTCGGAATTTTATGTGCAGCCTGTTTTTTGGATTTAACTTGCAGCGGTTACCTAGGCAAATTTAATTTGCCGTACAATTTAACCGGTGAATGGAGCAAAGTTTTAAGTCGGCCGCTTAACACCTATGTGAACAGCTTTAATTTTCCATATAATTCCCTGCTGTTTGAAGGAATAATTTTGTTTTTTGCTCTGCTGTCGTTTAATTTTGCTGCCGGTATAACCTTCAAGTTGTGGCTGAATCTGACAACGGGAATTGCGAATGTCTTTCGGTGGTGCGGCAAATTTATTTGGTCCGGAATTAAAAAAATTGCCAAGATCCGGGAATATACCGAATTCAAAGAAATTAATCCGAGTTATTTGCGCTCCAGAATGCAGCGGCAGAATGGCGGAAAGCTGCGGATTCGCCGTGAACCGGGATTTGAGCGTAACGATGAGCCGAAATTAACTATGGCCGCAGCAACACCGCAAAATCGTATTTCTGACACTGTCACCGCTTCAACAAAACCGGAAACGATAAAACCGGAAGATAAGTTGCAAATTGAACTTCCGCCGGCTGTTGCCGCCAATGCGGTTGCCAAAAATAATAGTGTTAACCCGACATTCGCCTTTGTTGCCGATGGGGATGCGGCTAACCAAAATACCAAAAAAGCCGCTCGTAAAATTACTCCGCAAGATATTTACCAAACCGAAGGAGTGAAATCTTTTGCTACTAAAAAAACTCCGGCTAAGGAAAAACTGCCGCAGGACGATTTGTTGAATGTGCCGACCGGCGCGGTCAATCATTCTAATGAAAATGATTTACAGCAACAGGTTCCCGCATCATTAAATCTGCCGTTCGCCGCTGAAAAAATTAAAGAAAAAACGCCGACGGTTACCGATGAATATCAACTTCCGGATATTGATTTGCTGACAGCGCACAACGAAACGGCAATAGAGTATGACGAAGCAACACTTAAAGCAAATGCAGCTCGTTTGGAAGAAGTGCTGAAAGATTTCAAGATTAACGGTCAAATTGTTAAAGTTCGCCCCGGACCGGTGGTGACATTATACGAATTAGAACCGGCGCCGGGGACACGTACAGCCAGAGTTATCGGACTTTCTGATGATATTGCGCGTTCAATGGCCGTAGCTTCGGTACGTATGGCCGTTGTCAGCGGACATAATACCATCGGTATAGAATTGCCGAATGAAAAACGTGAAACCGTATGGTTGCGTGAATTATTTGAGGATAACGACTTTAAAAACAGCAAAAACATCTTAAATGTGGCGCTGGGTAAAGATATCGGTGGTCAGCATGTTTATGCCGATTTGGCGAAAATGCCGCACTTGTTGGTAGCCGGTACAACCGGTTCCGGTAAATCAGTCGGGGTTAACTCAATGATTTTATCGCTGATTTATCGTCTGACGCCGGAACAATGTAAATTCATCATGATTGATCCGAAACAACTTGAATTTTCAATGTACAACGGCATTCCGCATTTGTTAACACCGGTAATTACCGATCCGGGGAAGGCCGTTGTCGGCTTAAAATGGGCCGTTCGGGAGATGGAAGATCGCTATCGGGCAATGGCTTTATTAAATGTGCGCAATATCGCCGGTTATAATCAAAAAGTTAAAGAAATGCAAAATTCGGGCAAGGAAATTAAAAAGACTATTCAAACCGGATTCGATAAAGAAACCGGACGACCGATTTATGAAGAGCAAATTATTGATACCAAACCAATGCATTATATCGTTATTGTTGTTGATGAAATGGCTGATTTAATGTTAGTGGCCGGCAAGGAAGTGGAGGCGGCAATTCAACGATTGGCGCAAATGGCACGAGCCGCCGGAATTCACCTGATTATGTCTACGCAACGGCCTTCGGTTGATGTTATTACAGGTACAATTAAAGCAAACTTTCCAAGCCGTATCAGCTTCCATGTTACAACGAAAATTGACAGCCGGACAATTTTGGGTGAACAGGGGGCTGAGCAACTTTTGGGTATGGGAGATATGCTCTATATGCCATCAGGTTTACGCCCGATTCGTGTTCACGGTTGCTTCGTTACTGACGGCGAAGTCGAACGAGTGGTGGAATATGTTAAATCGCAAGGAGAGCCTAGTTATGTCTCTGATGTAACAGAAGGAGAGGTTAATAGCAAAGACAGCGGTGCAGTATTTGATAAGGGCGAAATTGCCGGAGGCGGTGATGATGATTTATATCGGCAGGCCGTAGAAATAGTGCGTACCGATAAGAAGGCCTCAACCAGTTATATTCAACGTAAGTTGCGCTTGGGCTACAATCGCGCAGCAATTTTGATTGAGCGCATGGAAGATGAGGGAATCGTAACTCCGCCGGATCGGGTCGGACGGCGACAGGTTGTCGGTTTTGAGGATTAAAAAACACCGCCGAATTTTTTTCGGCGGTTTTATTAAAGTGCTATAATGCTTTTATTTCGTGAATCAAATCTGTTATTTTGGCCGTTTGCACATTAACATCGGAAGCAATTTTGTTATCTATTTGTGATAAGGCTTCGGGAGTTATAGTCGCAGACGAATTCTTAACATCCATAAGTTCATCAGCCAACGTTAATCCAACCATAGCCAATTTCATATTTTCGTTAACCATACCGATGCTCGCCGCAATTTGTCTGGCGCGTTCATCTAAAATACGTGAAAGTTTTATAATATGCGCTTCTTGTCCGTCCTCACAAGTGATGGCATACTCACGCTTATCAATTGTTATTGTTACTTGCCCCATTTTCTTCCAATACCTTTTCTAATCTGGCCACAACGTCATCAATATTTTCGGTTGTTTGCGCAATTGTATTTTGCATTTGTGCTAATTTTTCTTCCGAATCCCGATATTTTTGCGATAAATTTTCATTTTGTTTTAATTCTTCATCTAAACGTGCTTGAATTTCAGCTACAACGTTACTGTTATCAGCAGAAGACGATTCCAGTTCCGCAATTTTATTTTGTGCCGACTGTAATTTTTCATTCAGTAATTGGTTGTTCTTTTCCAATTCTTCAATCTGGTTTTTGCGATTCGTCAGAGCATTATTAAGGTTTTGAATCTCCGTTTGCAACCCGCCGATTTTGGTGTTGCGATTTTCAACCGCATTTTGCAATTCCTGCATCTTATTTTCAACTTCGGTATTGTTTTGAGCTTCGGTCAAAGCAGATTGCATTTGTGTTTTCTCATCTTCTAAAGTTCTGATTTGGGCCTCCAGAACAGCAATTTGCGCAGATGCATTTGCGGTTTTACTTTGTTCATCAGCTAAAGCTGAGGCGAATTGAGATCGTTGTTGTTTAATAACTTCAACAAGCTCGGTAACGGCAGAATTTAAGCGCGCTAAAGAATCTTGGCTTTTTTCCAGATTTTGCATTTCCATAATAAAAAAACTTCCTTTTCCTTAAAATTGATGTATATTAAATATAGTTTCTTAATTTCTAACATAAAGATTTGAAAAATGCAAAAATTAATTATTAAAATTGCGCCGGAACATGAATATCTTATCACAGATGAAAAATTACAGTGTTTTGTTATTGATTCCGGTGAAAATGAAGAGTTTATAACTCGTTTTATTGCCTCGGCGCATCAAGCCGGAAAACTGATTTTAATCTGTGGAGATAATGCAACAGAATCTTATCAGAAATTTGCCGCTGACGGATTTGTTTTAGATTTATCTAAGGAAGAAAAACCGCAGAAAATTGTTAAATCAGTCAAAAAACAATTTCCTCAGGCTGTTATCGGAATTATCAGTCGTAATCGCCGTCATGAGGCTATGCTTATCAGTGAGTGTGAGCCGGATTTTGTAGTTTTCAAAGTATGGCAAGAAGGATTTGCCCAAAATAAAGAATTGCTGGCTTGGTATAATGAATTGTTTTTAATTCAGAGTGCGGCTTGGGTCGAAGAAATGTTTGCAGAATGTTACTCGGCACCAACTGATTTTCTGATACTTTCATCTGCTCAATTCTTAGCTCAAAAATAAAATTAACCCCCATCTATTGCGATAGGGGTTAATTTTCAGAACCAATAAAAACTGAGGTAAGTGTTAAGCCAACGTTTCCATTTGGGAAGAGACTTGCAGTCGATAATTTGATGATAGCCATCATTTTTTTCGCTGTTCGGGGTGGCCCAAACCATATCCCCGATTTGCAAATTACTTACCCGTTCGTAAAGATGACTGCCGGGATAAACCGTGGCAATACGCACATTATGAAGGTTTTTCCATCTTATTTTGTACTTGTAATAGATGAAAACCCTAAGGACACCGGAAGAACTTTTTTTGATTCGTAGAACTTTGGCCTGATATGAAACAGGCCCTTCACTATGTTCCATAAGCAATAATTTAAAAGTTGAAATAATTTTCGTTTAAAAGAACCTCTGTAACGGAAGTTGCAGAGGTTCGACAGTAAGACATTAGAAGCAGCCTTCGAGCAATTGTTTGTTACGTCCCTTTTGCGGAGTGGCCCAAACCATATCTCCGGCACGCAACTTTTTGGCGTGCGGATAAAGGAAACTCTCACGAGAGACAATTGCCATGCAGATACTTCCGTTAAACAACCGGCGGCGTTTCTCCACATAGCGGAAAAAAACCTTGACGGTGCCGTCTTTTGTAATTTTCTTGGCAATAACCTTGGCCTGATGTTTGTCGCGGCCATCAATAATGCTTTGCATCATATCAATAAAAATTTAGGGATTAATAATTAAATTAACTTCGTCCATTGTATTACAAAATATTTTTTTGTCAATAATAAAGTTAGAAATTATTATTGGTTAAATTATGCTTTCATATTAAATTTTTACCACAGCGATAGAATTGGCTATTTTCACAGATTAACCATTCTTCGTCAACGCTAATAGGCATTAATAAGCCTTTCTCTTATCTTCCGCGACCTTGACGACGCTGTCTGCTCGGTTGTGATGATGATCTGTAAGCTCCGCTTTGATCTTTTTGGTGGACATTATCGTAAACTTTTTTCATTTTTCCATTCTTTTGGGTTTTATTTTTAATTGCTGCCGGTGGCTCTATTCCTACGGCATCACAAGCGGCTTTAAGTTCATAAGCAGAGTTCGATGAAAATTCATTTTTGCTACCGCTGGTTCGCATGTTAATCATTTGTCGTACAACATTTTCCGCACTTAAATCACCTTTACATTTTTTCTTCAGCCCATCGGTATTACCATAGTGATAAGCATGATGAACAATGGCTACCTGTACTTCTATTGGGTATTTGTGCAAATCCGGGAAGTTTTTGAGGGCATTTTGATAAGACTTTTCCGCATCATATTTAAATAACGCTTTGGCTTGGTCATGTGTTATAGATATCTTCGGTGAAGTTATAACATCGACACCGTTAATTTTTTTATGCTGAATCGGACCTCTAACCAAAGCATCAAATTGCGCTCCGGCGGTTTTTTCATCAATGCCGATAGCTTTCATGGCCTTAATATGTCTTCTTCTTTGGGCTTCGACATTTTTCCCTGGCCTATAAATAAGGTGTCCGCAACCGATGGTCGGATAGCCTTTCGGGTCTAAGTGAGCATTCAATACCTGACCGGTACTTCTTCTTTCTCCAAATACGTCATAGCATGCCTCTAATAAGCCGTCTTTATCACTGACCGGTTGGTTGGAAGTAACCATATCCGAACGACGCTCATTTCTTTTTTGCGTTTTTTCCGGCATCGCAGTCGGTTGTTCTTGTTCGGCAACATCATGTGTTTGAACATGCTCATCTGGTACGTTTGCGTTCAATTTAGGCGATTCCGCCAGCAGTTCTTCTCTTGATATACCAAGCACTTCTGCCAAAGCATCAATATTAATTTTATCATAATTTTCGATAAAATAGTTTATGGTGTTAAGAGATCCGCGTCTTTTACCATCGGTAATCGCTTTTAAATTTGATGGTCCGGTTACGGCTAAAAGCCATATTTTATCGGCATAGGCACCATAAATTTGGCGCAGAGGCTCTTTTTTGGTTTCCAGAGTTTGTCTCAAAGCCTTTTTTTGATCTCTTTTCATTTTTTCACGTGACGTCACAGTCATGATGGCCTCCATAGATAATTTTTACTATAGTATTATACTACCATTGATTCATAAAATTTTCAATAATCACAGTGTTAAGTTATTGTTACAAAATACCCCCGTTTGGCAACGGGGGTATTTAAAAGATGCTTTAGAAACATTTTATATTTTTATATTTTGATATATTTCCTTGGCTCCTTTAGCTTGGCGAATTTTTTGGCATGTTTCTGAATTTTTCAGAACACGTGAAAAAAGAGCTAGACTTTGTAAATGATCTTCACCGCTTTTTTCCGGCGAAACAAGAACCGCCAGAATATCAACCGGCTTGCCGTCAACAGCTTCGTAATCAACCGGTGTTTTAAGCTGAACAAAAGCCGTAATTATCTCATTAAGATCATCAATCCGTGCGTGGGGAAAGGCAACACCGGCACCATACCCTGTAGATCCAAGCTGTTCGCGCTCCCAGATTGCCTCAAAAATTTTGTTGGCATCTAAATGTTTTTTCTGGGCAATAAACGCGGCAATTCGCTCTATCACCTGACGTTTTGAAGCCGCCTGCAAATCAGCTACAACCATATCTTTTGACAATATGTCTGAAATATTCATATATATACAGCCTTATTTGATTCAAACTATTCTGCCGGTTCAACCCAGCCAATGTTACCGTCTTTGCGGCGATATACCATGCTGATGCGATTGTTGGCACTGTTGCGGAACATCAAAGCCGATTCGTCAGCCAAATCCATATACATTACGGCTTCACTGACTGTGCATACTTTAATATTGGCATCAGTTTCCGCAATGGTTAACGGTGCAGACTCGTCAATACTCATTTCATCTTCGGTCTCTGTTAACGGGAATACCGCCTCATGAGCCATTTCAACCGCACCGGTTTTGCCTTTATGGTCATTAAGTTTATTCTTTTGCCGACGCAAACGAGTCGCAATATGAGCATTGGCATCATCAAAAGCCGAATACGGATCTGCCGCTATACCGGTACCTTTCAGAACAATATTTTTTGCCGGATGAACCGTAACTTCTGCGCGAAAATCTTCCCCTTCTTTTGAAAAGTAGACATTACAACCGATCGGCGCATTAAAGTACTTGCTGACAGAAGCCTCTATGCCTTCTTCAACTCTTTTGCGTAATCTGTCACCGATATCTACTTGCTTACCAGATAATGTAATATTCATATTAATACCTCATTTGTTAATTATATTGCGGCCCTATTGCCGATTAAACTGAACTTATAGTATAACATCTTTAAGTAAAAGTAAATACTATTGTTTTTTTATAAGGAGAAATTGTCACCCAGATAAACTTTGCGAACCTCTTCATTGGCAACAATTTCTTGCGGTTCCCCTTCCATTAGAACGGTACCATTATGTAATATATAGGCACGATCAATAATATCCAAGGTTTCTCGAACATTATGGTCGGTTATTAATACTCCCAAACCGCGATTTTTCAGTTGACCGACCAGTTGACGAATTTCACCAACGGCAATCGGATCAATACCGGCCAGAGGTTCGTCCAATAATATAAAGTTTGGCTTGCAGGCCAGAGCACGAGCTATTTCCAAGCGCCGCCGCTCACCGCCGGATAAAGATAAGGCCGGAGATTTACGTAAATGCGCAATGGAAAATTCATTCAACAATTCTTCCAACATGGTTTCACGCTGATTAATGTCATCGGTGACAACTTGCAAAATTGCTTTAATATTGTCTTCAACACTTAAGCTGCGGAAAATGGAGGCTTCTTGCGGCAAATATCCGATTCCCATGCGGGCACGGCGATACATCGGCATTTCCGTAATATCTTGCCCGTTAATGTAAATATCACCGTAGTCAGGGGTAATTAAGCCTGTGATGCAATAAAAGCAGGTTGTCTTACCCGCTCCGTTCGGACCCAATAAACCCACGGCTTCTCCTTTGCGAACGTGCAGTGAAACATTTTTTAATACAGTTCTTTTTTTGTATTTTTTGCCGATATTAAAAATTTCCAAAACATCGGTATCATTTTTTTGTTTTGTTGCCATCTGTCTTTTTTCCTTTGCTGTAAAAAATGCCGCTGATACGTTCACCTTTCTGTCGGCCGGTTATTCTGCTTATTGAAGTTTTTAAGTTAGTTTCGGCGCGGCCGCCGCGAATAAAATTATTGTCCTGACGGATAATAACATCGTCTAGCAATTCAACGATATCTTCTTGCGGTTTATAGACACCTTTGTTGCCTTGTGCCGAACCTTTCGGAGTTGTAACCGTAACATGACCTAAGGCTTCAATATAATTGATCTCACGTTTAACTCCCGGATAAAAATAAACGATAATTTTATCGGCAGTCAGAAGATTATCACCTTGTATAACTTTGGCTTTTGAATTTAATTCAAGCCGATTCTGTGTCAGATCGTAAATCCCGCTGGTTCCGTAAGCTTTTTCGTTCGGGGTGTGTATTTCAACATTGCCGTATGCCTCAGCTCGAAGTAATTCTTTATGCCCGCCTTTGCTAAAATATGAAATTAACTTATCAGTTTTCAGAACATTTTGCCCTTGCGTGATTTTAACATTTCCTTCCGAGATGGCTTTGTTTTCATTTTGGTAGTAGCGTGTCACCTTATCAGAAGTTAATATCCATTCTTTGGTGGTAATTTCGGTATTGCCGTTCAACATCAGTTCGTTATTTTTTTTATCATAGTTAAATGACTGTGCTTGCGCTTTTCCCCACTCACCTGAGGCAAAAATCGGAGCGTTACCGTAGCCGTATTCACTCTTAAAATCATAAGTGGCCCGTTCGGTGGATATGGTAGTTTTTTCTTCAATAACGGCATTAATATCGTGTTCTAAATCTAAAATTGTTGCCTTCTGATCAAAGTAGCCGACATCTGCTACAATAACCATCTCACCATTATCAGTCGGAATTGTTCCGTGGGGGTTAAGTATTTTCACTTTAGGTGAACCCGGCTCCAGTTCATCAACACTGTCGGCAACAATGCGACTGATACGATTCTTGCTGTCTGTTGTGCTGAAAACGGTTTCTTCCATATGCAGCTTTTCCATCTCATTAATTTTCGGCATCGTAACATTATCTCTAATGTCAATGCTTTTTTTGATGTTCGGCATAATCACCATCAAGCCGAAAATTGCTGCCGCAATACACGGACCGCCGATTTTTATCAAACGAGCCCACCGTGAAGAATGTGAGCGTTTATCGCTTATATCTTTACGCAGTTGACTGTTTTCAAAGTAAGAATCAATTTGATGTGAATCTAACATAAATTAGCTGGCTCCGGCACGTAAACAATCGTGAATATGAACAATGCCGATCGGTTTTTTATCCTCAACAACAAACAGATTGGTAATACCGCGTCCGGTGTTATTCATAACATTAACCGCCTCCGCAATCAGTACATCTGGTCCAATGGTACGTGGATTTTTCGTCATGACTTTGACCACTTTCTCGGTAATCAAATCCGGAGACATCCAACGCCGTAAGTCACCGTCAGTGATCATGCCGATTAATTCGTTTTTATCATTAATGATTCCAACACAACCGAGCATCTTTGATGACATGGTAAGCAAGGCATCTTGCATGATGGCGTCATCTTTAATCAGCGGCATTTCATCGCCGGTATGCATAATATCAGATACATGGCGCAAAATAGAGCCGAGTTTTCCTCCCGGATGCCGCAACTTGAAATCTTCTTCGGTAAAGCCCTTGCGCACCATTAAGTCCGAAGCCAAAATATCGCCCAAAACTAAGGTGGCAGTGGTCGATGAAGTCGGCGCCAAACCTAACGGACAGGCTTCGCGATTATCCGGCAGTTTAAGTATCAGATCACTGTTTTTGCCAAGAGAACTTTCCGGATTTTTGGTGATGGCGATTACCGGAACACTGAAACGTCGGCAATAAACTAGAATATCGGATAATTCTTTCGATTCGCCGCTGTTTGATATAGCAATAACTACATCAGACGGTGTAACCATACCTAAATCACCGTGGCTGCCCTCGCTTGGATGCAGGAAAAACGATGGGGTGCCGGTGGAGGCCAGAGTGGCAGAAATTTTTCGCCCGATGTGGCCGGATTTTCCCATGCCGGTAATAATAACCCGACCTTTGGTTTTTTGCATAATATCCAAAGCCTGAGTTAAACTTCCGTTCAGACTTTTTTCCAGAGCCTGTAAAGCCTCTATTTCTTGTTCAATTGTTTGCTTGGCTATTTTAATATCTTGGTTTTCCGTCATGTTTAGTTCTCCCATAAATATAGTACACATCTTATTGGGTTTTCCGATTTAAGCAAGATTTTTTTCCCGCTTATGCTCTTGCTTTATGCTTTTTGTTCCCAAGTTCCCCGCGAAGTTTGCTGCCAGTAGTAAACTTCAAATTTTTTTTCTTTAAATTTTTTCCACTGTTGCCGCGCTAAAGTTAGTGATGTTTCAGAATTGCCGTCAAAAATATTAAAAATACGGGTATAAGATTGCGCTTGCTCCGCGGTAATATCGGCGCCGTTTATTAAAAACAAAAAGTCGGCTTGATTGGCATTTTCATCGTCGGCGGTTATCCATATCGGTTGTTGTTCGGCAAATCCGTCCTTTCTGGTTCCGTGCGGAATAAAACTTTCGTCATTAAACGTCCATAAAAAACTATTAATTTGTTCGGCGTGCTCGCTTGACGATGTTTTTATCAATATACGGTTGCCGGTAGAATAAGCCTTGCTTAAAAGTATGGGCAAAACTTCTTCTAACGACTGTTTCTGCAAATGATAAAAATCAATTCGCGCCATTTTATTCCTCGTTAAAATTAACCGTAACGGTATCAACTTCTCCGCCTTTAAGGAAAATTAAAGTAATTTTACCGTTGTCTTTAGCCATTTTTATTTTTATTCTTAAGTCTTCCGCACTGAATATTTTTGTGTCATTAGCCATATTAAAACGATCGCCGATTTGGATGCCTTTGGATAAAATTTCTGCTTGCGGGTCGATGGCCACAATTACCATTTCGCGGTTAACTTCGTCGAAGTACGCTTTTATTCCCAAATCCGGATAATAGACGGCATTTTTTACCTGATATTTATCTATACCGAGATCGGCCAGACTTTTAATATCGGTTGTCGTCGGTGTTGGAGTCGGCGATAAATTATTTTTCGGCATTTTTTGTACTTTTACGGACAGATCTAACAATTCATTATTGCGCAGAACCGTAATCGGTAAAACTGTTCCCGGCTCGGTTTGGGCAATTCCCAATGAAAAAATCCGTGGATTATCCAGAGCGATTTCACCGGCACTTTCCAGTATGTCACCAACCTGTAATCCGGCATCATAAGCCGGGGAATTTTCGGCCATGGCGGAAACAACCAATTTTTCTTCTCGTCCTTCGGTCGTTGTTATGCGTGTCGGCTGAACGCTGATTCCCAACCAGCCGCGTACGACACGGCCGTTAGTTTTCAGCTGCTTAACTACCCAACGTACAATATTGGACGGTGTGGCAAAACCTAAGCGCATATTCTGTCCGTCGGTTGAAAAAATAGCCGTATTAATACCAATAACTTCGCCGTTCATATTGAACAACGGGCCTCCGGAATTACCTTGATTGATGGCTGCATCAGTTTGCAGAAAGTTATCATACGGGCCTTTATCAATGTTGCGCTCTTTCGCCGATATTATTCCTTGTGACACACTATTACCCAGTCCGAAAGGGTTGCCGACGGCAAATACCCGATTGCCGACCCGCACTAAATCGGAATCAGCAAAATGAGCCGGTTCCAAGTTCAAAGGGTGATTGATTTTCAGCAAGGCTATATCGGTTTTGCGGTCAAGGCCGACAGTTCGCGCCGTCAATGTTTCTTCGTCGGAGGTTATTACCGTAATTTTAACGGCATCTTCGGCGACATGTGCATTGGTAACCACATAGCCGTCAGCACTGATAATAATGCCGGCTCCCAATGCTTGCGTGCCCTCTTTTTCTTGAGCTACAATACTGACGACCGAAGGCGCAGTGTCTTCAATAACATCTTCCAGTAACAGCTCCTGCGCCGATAGCGGCGTACCAAGTAAAAGCAGGAAAAGAATCAGCAAAGTGCGCATAATCAGTCTTTCATCATTTTATTAAAATATTTGAAAAAGTCGGAATCCGGTGACAGAACCAAAGAAGTCTGCTCGTCAGCCAGTGACTTGCGATAAGCTTCCAATGCACGATAAAATTCATAAAAATCGACATCTTGCCCGACGGTTCGGTTCCATAATGAAACAGCTTGCTGATCACCTTGACCTCGCGTAATTTGCGCATTTTTTTCAGCTTCGGCAACAATAATGGTTGCTTCTTTATCGGCCGTAGCGCGAATATTCTGTGCTTGTTGCTGACCTTTGGCGCGAAATTCTTTAGCATCACGCTGGCGTTCGGTTTTCATGCGATCATTGATTGCCTGCATAACCTCAATCGGTAAATCGGCTCGGCGGATTCTTACATCGGCAACACTTACTCCGATTGCCTCTGCGTCTTTTTTAACCGTTTCGCTGATGTCATGCATAATTTTAGTGCGTTGTTCGGAGAGTAACTCTGTTAAAGTAACGCGACCAAGAATTTTACGAAGTGATGAATTGACAATTTCGGCCAATTTGCTACGGGCTTGATCTTCACTGCGCACGGTTTGATAAAATTTCAGCGGGTCAACAATTTGATAGCGAGTAAAGCTGTCAACATCCAAGCGTTTTTTATCGTTCAGCACCACTTCCTGTGCCGGCGGATCCAGATTTAATAAACGTGAATCATAAAAGATGACGTTCTGAATAAACGGAATTTTAAACTTCAGTCCCGGCTCATTGACTACGCGCATCGGCTCACCGAATTGCAAAACAATAGCCTGTTCCGGTTGATAAACCACATAAACGGCACTGAATAACAGAATCAAAAGTGCGCCGCACACAACGATTATACCTTGTAATAAACCAAATCTATTCATTGTTCTTATCCTTTACTTTTGTGAGCCGGTCAGTGATAATACCGGTAACAGGTTGCCTTTTTGTGACGGATCAATAATTACCTTATTGGATTTTTGCAAAACACTTTCCATAGCATCAAGATACATCTTTTTGATGGTGACGGTCTTGCCGTCTTTATAGGCGGCATAAACTGAAGCAAATCTTTTAGCTTCACCTTCGGCTTTGTTAATGGTTGCCGCTTTATAAGCCTCGGCATCTTGAGCAATTTGTGCCGCATGTCCACGCGCTTTCGGCAGAACTTCATTACGATAGGCCTCGGCTTCGTTTTTGAAACGTTCCATGTCAGCCTTGGCGCGTTGTACCTCATTAAATGCATCAACAACTTCCCTTGGCGGATCGGCTTTTTGTAATTTTACACGGACAATGGTAATGCCGGCGTTAAATTCATCAAGAACGCGTTGCAATTCAGCTTTGGTTTCGTCTTCAACTTTACCGCGGTCGCCGGTGATAATCGGCTGCATTTCGGATTGGCCGACAATTTCACGCAATACCGATTGTGCGGCAACACTGACGGTTTCATCTGGACTGCGCATACTGAATAAATAATTTTTGGCATCTTTAATTTTCCAAACCACGGTTAAGTTAATGTCAACAATGTTTTCATCTCCGGTCAGCATATGACTTTCGGTAAAAGCATTATTGCGATAATCGCGGCTGTCCGGTGAACCGAGGTTAATACTGCGCTCTTGAGTAACATTAACTTTTATAACTTCTTCAATCGGCATCGGTAAATGATAATGCAAGCCGGCATCGGTTGTATAAACATATTTGCCGAAACGCAAAACAACTCCTTCTTCACTCGGTTGAACCTGATAAAATCCGGAAGCTAACCATAAAGCCAAAAGCAGTAAAAGGCCATATTTAATATAGCCGCCCCAGTTATCTTTTGGACTTTGTAATTTGCTGATTTTGCTCAAATCAATAACTTTTGCTTTTTTGACAATGGCACCGTCTTCTGACCAATCGCTGTCACTGCCGTTATCCCATGGATTTATTTGTTTAGCCATTTTATTTCCTTTATTTTATACAAACTATGGTGTATAAGATAATCTAATTCTTGGCTAAAAACAATCAACGATGTATGAATATCCACATTGGAGGAAAAATGACACAGCAGAAATTGTTAGAAATTGTGCAAAAATATTATTCGGCCGAAAATATCGCCGCAGTTAAAGTATTGCCTCAAAGAGTGGTTATCGAAATAAAAAATCAGCCGGAAGATGTAAATAAAAAAAATGAAATATGTCGGGAACTGACGGTAATGTTTCCGGATAAGAAAATTTCGGTTATTCATACTCAGGAACAAAACGTTAATCTGGCTGTACAAGAAATAGAAAAATGGCCGCTGCCGCACGTTAAAAAAATTATCGGCATTGCCTCGGGTAAAGGCGGAGTCGGAAAATCGACAACGGCAGTTAATTTGGCATTATCACTGGCCAAACAAAATAAGAAAGTGGCCTTGGTTGATGCCGATGTTTACGGGCCGTCAATTCCGACAATGCTCGGCTATGAAGGTTTACCGATAACTTCTTCCGACGGTGAACATTTTGATCCGTTTTGGGAATATTCAATTGCTTCTGTTTCAGTCGGTTCGCTGATTGATCGCAATACTCCGCTGATTTGGCGCGGTCCGAAAGCCTGTGGTCTGATTGAGCAACTTTTATGTCAGACGGATTGGGGCGAGATTGATGTTATGGTTATTGACATGCCGCCGGGAACCGGTGATATTTTAATTACATTGTCACAACGTGTCGAATTTTCCGGAATTGTCATCGTTTCAACTCCTCAGGATATTGCGCTGATTGATGCAATTAAAGGAGTGAATATGTTTAAAAAAACCGGCGTACCGATTTTAGGTATTGTTGAAAATATGAGTTATTACATTTGTCCACATTGCGGTGAAAGAGCCGATATTTTCGGTCACGAGGGCGCTCAGACTACGGCTCGGCATCTCGGAGTGCCGTTTTTGGGTGAAATTCCGCTGTTGCCGGCGATTCGCCGCGGGGCAGATATGGGCGCTCCGATAGTTGTCAGCCGGCCGCAAGATGCTTGCTCTTTGGCCTATGATGAGATTGCACAAAAAATTATTGCCCAGCTTTTCTGATTTTAGGGTAAATAAACAGTTTGGTTGAAAACATTTGCCAGAAAGAACAGGCTGATAAAGCAGATTCCCATGGCTAAAATCGGTGCGGTTACCCAACCGATGACAATTTTGCCGACAATGTTCCAATTAATGCCGCGTCCGCCTTTGATTATGCCGATACCCAAAATTGCACCGATAACCGCTTGAGTGCTGGAAACCGGTACCAGCGGCAGTGCCGGTAAAGAATGATTAATCAACCAATTGTGCAGCGATACGGAAGCAAACAACAGCAATACCGCCGAATGAGAAAGAACAACAATTAAGGCGACCATCGGTGACATTTTCATCAAATTTTTTCCTACGGTTGAGATAGCCTTTTGCGAATAAGTTAATATTCCGACACCAACTGCCAAACTTCCGATTAAAAACAGTACTTGCGTTGTATCAAGAGTTAGAATTGAACCGAAATGCAAAGGCTTAAAAGGGCAGGACTCGATGAATACCCCGACAACGTTGGCAATATTGTTTGCTCCTAAAGCATAAGCACCAATAGCGGTAGTCAGCAACAGGCCAACCCTTGTTAACTGGTCTTGCATCAGCAAATGTAAACGAGAATACTTTAAGAGTTTTTTTAAGAAGAAATACAAACATATGGCAATGGTTCCGGAAATCAGCGGGCAAAAAATCCACGTGGCGCAAATTTGTGCCAGCGTTTCCATGTCGGTGGTTTTGCCGGCATAGATATTCCAACCGACGATAGCTCCGACAATGGCTTGCGATGTGGAAACCGATATGCCGACCCGCAGTATCAAATAAACGGCCAACGCCGCGGACAACGCCACCATAAACGCTCCAGCTAATGCATTGACGGAACCTAAAGAGTCAAGTGTTCTGCTGGTACCGGCTCCGCCGCTTACGGCACCGAAAACAACGAAAATTGCGGCAACGATTGCAGCGGTAGAAAACTTGAGCATTTTTGAGCCGACGGCCGTTCCGAATACATTCGAAGCATCATTGGCGCCCAACGACCACCCTAGAAATAAACCGCTGCTTAAAAAGAATAGGTATCCTAAATCCATTAGATGTCTCGCTTGATTGTAAATATTAGAACCGCATCAATGCAATCTTCAGCGCGATCAGCAATATCGGCAACTTCGCCGATAAGGCCGCTGAGTTGAATTTTGTGCGCTAATTCCAAATCAGAATCAAAGACGTCTTGTTTTAAGGCCGCCCATGTTTTATCGCTTTCATGCTCCAAAAAATAAACTTTGCGCGAATAGTCACGAACTGTGGCAAAATCGCGGAAAAAAGCGCGCGAGCAGATAGACATATTTTCAGCACATTCACAAACCTGATCAACCAAAATATGGAACTTTTCCTTAAATTCTGGCGGAATAACCGGACGCTCAATGTAAAATTTGTGGGCGACCTCGTCAAATTCGTTAATTACTTTATCGAGGTTTTCGACCATTTGCAGTACATCGGCTCGCAAATCGGGAATCAGATTTTGGATATATAGTTGGCTTTCAATATCGCGGCGCAGAGTGTCGGCTTCCGATTCTAAGTTTTTAATTTTTTTACTGGAACGTCGGTAGTTTGCGCTTCTTTTTTCCCGCATATAAATTTCAAAAGCTTCCTTGAAAAATAAGGAGCTTTCCATAACTTTATCGTGCATTTCATCAATTTTTTGCTCTAAAATACGGGTGCCGGAAAATATTGAAAGTTTTATATCAAACATCTATTATCTCCTCTGAATTTAACTTAATCATATGGCAAAAAAAATAAAAGTCTAGTTATATTTGCAAAAACTTTTTTTTGTACTTGCAAATTCCGAAAAAAAGATTACTCTAACTGGTGGTTGTTTTTAAACTTATAAGGAATAGATTATGAAAAATTTTTCACTCATACTTTCTACTGTTGCCGTTATTTTAGCAGTAGTTGCTTTGGTCAGAGCTAACGGAGGATCTTTAAGCTCCGGTTTGACCGCTGATACGGTGGCCGAAGCCGTTCAACAAAATCCGGAAAAGATTTTGCAGGTTTTTGAAAATTATCAGCAAAATAAAATTAAAGAAGCACGTGAAGCTCAGGAAAAGGCTGAACGTGAGGCTTTGGAGAAATATTTGCCGGAAATTAACAGTGACGCTAACGCACCGACTTTCGGTCCGAAAGATGCTAAAGTTACAGTTGTTGAGTTTTTCGATTTTTCTTGCGGATATTGCAAAGCCTTGGCTCCGTCATTGGAAAAAGTTATGGCTGATAATGCCGGCGTAAAATTTATATTTAAACCGCTGTCATTTGTAACTCCGGTTTCAAAATATCAGGCAAAGGCTGCTTATGCTGCCAATAAGCAAGGTAAGTTCTTGGCATTTTATAAAGCGGTTATGGCCTTTAACGGCCGGATGAGCGAGGCTGATGTTGACAATGTGGCCAAAAATGTCGGTTTAGATATGGATCAGTATAAGGCAAATGTTGAAGCTGCCGATATCAGTAAATCACTCGATGAAGTTGCCGCTTTGGCAAGTAATGCCAAAATCAACGGGGTTCCGACTGTTTTTATTAACGGTAAAAAAGTGCAAGGCATGAACCCGCACGAATTTCAAGCAGTTATTGATGAAATAAAATAAAAGTATAACACGATGCAGTCCCTCCGATATGGGGCTGCATCTGTTTGCAGTATATAATTTTGTAATGCCGTGATAAAATGAATAATGAAGGTCTGATATCAGTTATTATTCCGATATACAAGGTGGAAAGGTTTTTGCCGCGCTGTTTACAAAGTGTGGTCGATCAGACCTATAAAAATCTGGAGATTATCTGTGTTAACGACGGGTCTCCGGATAAGTGCGGTGAAATACTTCGTAAGTATGCTCAAAACGACAGTAGATTCAAAATTATTGAGCAAAAAAATCAAGGACTATCCGCCTCGCGTAACCATGGACTTGATCAGGCTCACGGTGAATATGTGTTTTTCCTTGATGCCGACGATTATATTCATGTTCAGGCTTTGGAAATTTTATATAATGTTGCGAAAAAAACCGCCTGTCCGATTGTTATGACCGAAGATGTTTATCGTACCGGTAAAGATAAAATCAAAAAAGGCAGAATTAATCAAAATCGTGTGCATTATCGCACACTGAAAGATCCGCTTCGCGATTTATATAAATATCGTTTAGTTTCTGCCGTGGTATGGAGTAAGCTTTATCGCCGCGACTGTATCGGTGATCAGCGATTTATCGAAGGTATATATTTTGAAGATTGGCCGTTTACGACACTAATTTTTTCACAAATAAGCCGCTGTGCCATAATTGACGAGAGAATATATATGTATAATACCAACTTTCCGTCTATCATCCGCAGCCAGTTTTCCGTGAAAAAAATTCATGACTATATTGTGGGGATTCGTCATGTGTATGACTATTTCTTAAAGAAACAAAATCAACAACAGTGGGATATTGTTCGAAAAAAGCGTATTACGGCTTCGTTAAAGATGATTCTTTCTAAAGTCAGTAAAAGCACCGATAATAAAAATGAATTGGAAAAATATTTCAAAGAAGAATATAAAAAATTAAGAAGTGATAATATTATCAAATTTAGTGATTTAACATTTAAAAGCAAAGTTCGTCTGCTGAAACTTTTGTGGCATCAACGCGCAAATTAATTCAATTTTTCAGATAAAAGAAATCATATATTTTGGCAAACATAACGTTCGTATATATGAATAGAACCATACTTATCGGATAGGCCAGCCAATTGTTTAAGTGCCAAATTTTATCAAGCTGTGTTGCTATTGCTTCAGGATAAAGCAACAGCAAAGACAGCATAACCATCTTCCAATAATTACCTTTAGTCTTGTTTCCTGCTTCCTTAAATGAAGAACTGCGGCGGCGCAGTGCTGAAATCCATGCCATATATGGCTTAAATATTAACACCGGAGAAAGTAGGGCAATAACGCCGTAAACTATAACAATGTCGGTTAATGAAGCCCGAACTTCGCTGTTTGACGACAATCCTTCAAAAGTTTGCATGTAGCGCTCATACATACTCAGATATATATCATCGTAACCCAAAAATAGTGGTATCAATGGCAGAATTACAAAAAAGATTACGGTCAGAAACATTAAAAGCAAGCCTTTAGTTGACGGAGATATGCTTTTGAGAAGAGTTTTACTGAAAAAATAAGGTCGCAATCCATAGTAATAACGATAAAAGGCACACCAAAAAATATACAAAAATACAATCCATAAAATGCTGAGCGGATTTTGTATGCCGCGAGGAATAGCCTGAAACAGTAGAATAAAGACAAAATTTACAATAAATATGCAAAAAGTCAGCAACGGATTAGCTAAGATATAGTGATTCGCTTCGCGGAAAATTCGGCGAATACTTATTTTTTGTGTTTTGTTTCGGGACTTAATTTTCGGCATTTTATTTTCCTGTCACCAATTTATAGGCGCCGTTCTCCGTAATGATAAGCGGTCGGGAACTTTCGCTTTCAATTTTTTGCCGTAACCGGTATATATGGGTTTCAATTGTATGGGTGGCAACATCTTCGTTATATTGCCAAACGTGGGTTTGTAAATCACTTTTGCTGACATATTTATCAAAGTTTTTATACAAATATTTTATTACATCGACCTCTTTTTCGGTCAATTTAATAATTTTTCCGCTGACCAAATCAACAAGTTCTTTTTGCTTGGGGTGCAATTCATAGCGATTGAAATTCAAAAAGCCTTTTTGTGAATTATCCAGTCGGTGGTTAGCCGCTTGAATTATATCAAGTAACTCTGTTAATTTAATCGGTTTTTTGAGCATAATATCAAGATAATCCGGTTCAATATTGGTATTATCGGAAAGATATATTATCGGCACATTGGGGTATTGACGGCGAAGTGCAATTTTTTGCGCGGCATTTTCATCGACAATAATAACATCGGGCTTTTCTTCATCAAAATTGATATCGGCAATAAAACGGGAAATTTGCCGGTATAAATCTTCGCTGAATTCTGAATTATCGGAAGAAATTAAGAGGCCGGTCATCAGTTGTTCCTAAAAGTTTAACTCTATGCCGCTGATGGCAGCATATCCTTCATTACCCGATTGCCAATTATGATCACCTTTATATTTTGCATGAGCCAATGTTAAATATAAGGCAAGGTATTTGTTGCAGGCAAAACGGTTGGCCCAGCTGACGATTCGGTCACGGTTGTCTGTTTTATCGGCATAGGCCGCAAAATAAGAGATTGCCGTCTTAAATGGGCCGATTTCGTATCCCAGTCCGACATTAAAGGCTTTGCCGCGGCGATAACCGTCAAAATAAAACGGCATATCGTCATGGGTTCGCAGATTTAAAGCATAGTCATGGGAAGAGGTAAAACTTTGGCGATAAGATCCGCCCAATGTCCATCCTTTGCGATAAAAGCTTAAACCGGCAGAAATTTCCTGATTGTTTTTATGGTTATACGCGTAACCGAGTGAACTCTCCACTTCAACATAATCAAAGTCGGTGTTATTGTAAAAACCCGCGGCGTATGATGAACGATTATCATAGCGGCTGTGTTTATTAATCAGGCCGGCTTGACTGTAGCTGTCCGGTGTATATGAAAAGGCGATTTTCGAGTTATAAAATTCCGGAGTTGTATAGCTTATTTTTGGGGCATCGGCATCAGTATTCAAATAGGTGGAATTAAGAGTGCGATAAGAGGCGACACGACTATGGCGCTGCCAGTTTGGGTTAGCAATAAAATCGGTAATCATTGAGTTGTTAACACGGAAAGCACCGACAGACGGAGCGCCGACCGCTAGCTGATATGCCGCATTATAAATCTGTCCGAGGCTCAGTTCGCCGTATGTTGAATTATAAGAAGCGTATAAATTTTCACCCCATTCACCGTGATTATAATCTTCGACTTCCTTTCCGTCGGATATTTGTCCGTCTAAGCCGAGCCGTAAATCAGCGCCGTTATCAAAGCCGTAAGTAATTGATGTGCTTACTTCGGCAAAAACCGGAGTATGGTTATGTTTATAGAGCGGACGATATTTATCGGTATAATCGCTGTAACCGTAAAAACCGGCGGCGGTTCCCGAATAGTCATAAGTAAAATCTCCGGCGATTGCCGGTGTGGCAACGGCCAGTAAAAGTGCTGATAATAAAACTTTTTTCATAATTCCTCCCGATACTTAATGTAAATTTAAAAATTATTGCTTTACATGTCAATAAAAATAACATAATTTCCCTTGTAAAAATAAGCCTGTTTATAAAATTATAAATAGTGTTTTTGAAAATTGTTTTATTATATATAATATCGAAAGTTTGAATCAATTTATACAAAAAACAGAAAGGATAAATTATGCAAAAACCGGTAATGTTGCTGATTCTGGACGGTTGGGGATATCGTGAAAAAATAACTGATGATAACGCTATTGAAAAAGGTTATACGCCGAATTGGCATTATTTGGTTGATAATTGTCCGACGGCATTGGTGGAAACATCCGGCCTTGATGTCGGTTTGCCGGCCGGACAGATGGGTAATTCCGAGGTCGGACATATGAATTTGGGCGCCGGTCGCGTTGTAATGCAAGATTTACCAAAAATAGATCAGGCTATTGCTGATCATACGTTGGAAAAAAATCCGGTTGTGCAAGAGTTAATCGCAACATTAAAACAAAATAACAAAGCATGCCATTTAATGGGGTTAATGTCACCTGGCGGTGTGCATTCGCATCAGGCCCATATGGTGGCTTTATGCCAAATTTTAAATGATAATGGTATTGATGTGAAAGTTCATGCTTTTCTTGACGGTCGGGATACTCCGCCGACCTCAGCAAAAGGATTTTTAGAAGAATTTACCACCGCAATTAAAGATATGCCGCATGTTTGTTTGGCAACCTTATCCGGTCGTTTTTACGCTATGGATCGTGATAAACGCTGGGATCGCGTTGAGCAGGCATATAACAATATTGTTTCGGCCACCGGAAAACGTTATGCTACATATAAAGAGGCAATCGAAAATTCGTATCACGAAGGAGTTAATGATGAATTTGTGGTTCCGTGCGTTTTGGGCAATTATCAAGGGTGCGAAGACGGCGATGCAATATTGATGGCAAATTTCCGTGCCGATCGTGCTCGTGAAATTTTGTATGCATTGGCCGATCAAAAATTTGAAGGATTTGCACGGCAAAAAGTTGTGCGTTTTTCCATACACGTCGGAATGGCCGAATATTCTACCGACCATAATCGTTTTATGAAGACAATTTTTGCACCTGAGGCTTTAAAAAATATTTATGGCGAAATTGTTTCACAGCATGGCTTAACCCAGTTGCGGATTGCCGAAACCGAAAAGTATGCCCATGTAACGTTTTTCTTTAACGGTGGTGAAGAACGTTTGTTCAAAGGAGAAGACCGCATTTTGATCAACAGTCCGAAAGTCGCTACATACGATTTGAAACCGGAAATGAGTATTTATGAGGTGACCGATGCGTTGGTCAAAGCAATCGAAGAGAAAAAATATGATACAATCATCTGCAATTACGCCAATGGCGATATGGTCGGTCATACCGGAATTATGGCCGCGGCGCTGAAAGCCGTGGCGGCCGTTGATGAATGTTTGGGACGCGTTATGAAGGCCATCAAGTCTGTTGACGGTGTGCTGTTAGTTACGGCCGATCACGGAAATGTTGAAAAAATGATCGATGAAAAGACCGGTCAGCCTTATACCGCACATACTGTCGGTAAAGTACGAGCCGTTCTGTTTAACGGGCCGAAGGAAGTAAAGGGACTGAAAGACGGCCGTTTGGCAGATATTTCCCCAACTTTGCTGGATTTGTTACATATTGAACAACCGGTGGAAATGACCGGCCACTCTTTGCTTGAAAAATAAGGAATATGTTGTGAAATTTTTGAACTTTTCAGCGTTGGTGATTTTGTGTTTACTGCCGGTAAATCTTTGGGCCGCGGGTAAGGCTCCGATACCGGCTAAAAAAGATGTTTCAAAGGCTGTTTCCCATACTCTGAACACCTCGGGTAATGCCGTTTCCGCTTCCGATTTGGCTCAAGTTGAGGCCGAGGCGAAGAAAATTTCCCAGCAAGGGGCGGAATATGAACAGCAGGCTAATAAGGTTAAAAAGGAAATTGCCGAAGTTAATCAAAAAATGATTGCGGCCGCAAAAAAGATTCGCCAAGGCGAAGATGAAGTGGCAAAAACACAGCAGGAACTGACAGATTTGCAAAAAGATTTGGCCGCTTCCGAAAATCGTTTCAGTACCGATCACGGAATGCTTGTTGAAACGCTTTCCGCCTTGCAAATGCTTGCTTTACGCCCTTCGGAGGCGGTACTGATTCAGCCGCTGACACCGGTTGATGTTATGCGCAGCAGTATTTTGTTGCGCAGCAGTGTGCATGCCTTAAAAGATCAGGCGGAAACTATTCGGCAGAGTATTGAAGACATCAATAGTCAAAAAGAAAAAATTGCGAAAAAAATTGATGATTTGGCTGATGAAAATGCTCGTTTAGCCAAGCAACAAGATGAAATGCAAGCACTGTCAAAACAGAAAAATGAAATGTATAATCAGTTGTCGGTGCAAAGCAAAGAGGCCAAGCAAAAAGCCCAGCAATTGGCTGCGCAGGCTAAAGATTTGCGCGATCTGTTGGAAAAGTTGGAGCGTCAGAAAGAACAGGAACGCCAGCGAGCCGAGAAGGAACGTTTAGCCCGCGAGCGTGAGGCTGAACGTTTGCGTCAGCAAAATAACCATTCTTTAGCCGGAACGGATTATGCCAAAGATAAAAGTGCGCCGGCGCCGCAGAAAGTTATTACCAACTTTAGCAAGGCTAAAGGTCGATTATCTCGTCCGGCTCGCGGTCCGATTGTTACCGCTTTTCATCAGGAGTTATCCAAAGGTGTAAACTCTAACGGTATTGACATTAAAACCGTAAGCAAAGCACAAGTGGTGGCTCCGTTTGACGGTACAATAATCTTTTCCGGACCGTTTAAAAATTTTGCTAATCTGGTTATTATCGATCACGGTGAAGGATATACTTCACTGCTGAGCGGTATGGGGTCTTCATACACTGAAGTCGGGCAGATGATTTTGGCCGGCGAGCCGGTCGGCGCAATGCCAAAGGGCGATAATGTTAAATTACACATGGAAATCAGAAAAAATAATCATCCAATTAATCCAAGCGAGTGGCTTGCAAACTGAAAAGGAACAAAAAGATGTTGAAAAAAAAGTTATTCATTTATGCTGTTGCCGGAATATTATTTACCGGTTGTGTGCAGGCAAAAGCCGATAAAAAAGCGGCCGATGAGATCAATACTTATGAGCTTTTAAATATTTTCGGCGAGGTTATGGAGCGCACCAAAGCATCATATGTTGAGGAAACAACCGATAAAAAGTTAATTGAAGCGGCAATTAACGGTATGCTTACTTCGCTTGATCCGCATTCCAGCTATTTGAATGAGGAAGATTTTAAATATATGGAAGAGCAAACCAAAGGCAAATTCGGCGGTTTGGGAATTGAGATTACCATGGAAAACGGCATAGTTAAAATTATTTCGCCGATTGATGATACGCCGGCGGCGCGTGCCGGTTTGAAGGCCGGTGATTATATTACCGATATTGACGGTAAGTCGGTTATCGGGCTGAGCTTAAACGAAGTTGTTTCCAAGTTGCGCGGTAAAGTCGGTACCAGAGTTAAAATTACGGTACGCCGTGTTAATAAAAAACCTTTTGATGTTACGCTTAAGCGTGATGAAATTAAGGTTAAATCCGTAAAGTACGAAGTTAAAAATGACGATATTTTATATGTTCGTATTTCGGCCTTTAATGCCGATATAGATCAAGATATTGAGAAGGCGGTCAAAGAAACGCAGAAAAAGTTGAAAAACAAACTATCCGGTATTGTGATTGATATGCGCAACAATCCGGGCGGATTGCTGGATCAGGCGGTTAAAGTTTCCGACTTGTTCTTGGAGCAGGGTGAGATTGTTTCAACCCGTTCGCGTAATGAAGAAGATACGATTAAATATTCGGCAACGCCGGGAGATATTGCCAATGGCTTACCGATTGTCGTAATGATTAACGAGGGCTCGGCTTCGGCTTCGGAAATTGTCTCCGGTGCATTGCAGGATCATCACCGTGCCGTGATTCTGGGACAAAAATCTTTCGGTAAAGGTTCGGTGCAAACGTTAATTCCGCTTCGCAATAATGCGGCAATGCGGATTACAACAGCGCGCTACTATACACCTTCGGGACGTTCGATCCAAGCTAAGGGTATTGAGCCTGATGTGGCGGTTAAACAGGCAAAAGTTGAAGAAATAAAATCTTATGATTTAAATATCAGTGAAGCTGATTTGAAGGGTGCATTGAAGAATGAGCAGGCCAATGATAATAAAAAAGTACAAAAAGATGGCACAGATCAGGCGCAGAAAGATGCGCAAGATTATCAATTGGTTCGCGCTTTAGATTTGGTGAAAGCTCTCTATTTGTACGGTCAAAATGATGCTGTTGCCGCCAATGATAATCAAAAGAAGGAGCAAAAAGCAAAATAATGGCCGAATATTTTCGCGCTAATGCCGGTATTGTAGTTTTTAATAAAAATCGACAAGTGTTGTTGTGTCAACGAAACGATGTTGCCGATTCGTGGCAATTTCCGCAGGGCGGTATTGATGCCGGTGAAACCCCGCTAGCCGCGGCTTATCGCGAGCTGGCGGAGGAAACATCGCTGACAAGTGTTGTGCCGGTAAAAACTTTGGAACAGCCGATTCGTTATCGTTTTCCGCCGGATGTTATAGCCGCGATGCGTCAGCGCGGCTATAATAATGTCGGACAGGAAATGTATTGGACTTTATTTTATTTTACCGGCGATGATTCCGAAATTAATTTACACACTGCCGAGCCGGAATTTTGTGCGTATCGTTGGGGAAGCTTAGCCGAGGCATGTGAGCTGATTGTTGAATTTAAAAAAAATGTGTATCGTCAGATGAGCGCGCAATTTGCCCCGTTGATAGACACGTTTGAAATCAATAAATAGCTTTTTTCTTGACAAAGAAGGTTTTAAATTGCAATTTATAATCAGCAAAGTTATATTACTTTGTTAGTGTCGATGGCGGCACGGAGCCTTGACAAGCTCTAATGCTGTTCGGTGTTAGGATATAACATCGTTATGTCGCTTGTATTATCATACAAGCGTTAATATATCCCAGACCATACTCAATGGTCTGGGAGCTTTTAGTGATGTCCTGGGCAATTTGCCTAAAAACTAAAAGGGTCATTTAATAGCATATGATTTGTCAACTCCCAGGCCGCCTTTATGGTGGTTATTTTTTTATGGGAAAAGATACAATGATACCTAAGAGGGTTTTTTATATGTGGTTGGGATCCGCTAAACCGATTGATGTTAATCTCTGTTTTTTGAGTTGGCAAAATTGCCTTAAGGAATATGAATTGATTGAAATTAACGAAAATAAATCAAAATATTTTGATTTTATGCAAGAATGCAAAAGAAATTCTTTTTTTGATTTCGTTTATAGAAATAAGATGTGGGCTTATGTCGCCGATTATGTCAGATGCTTCGTGCTGGAAAAGTTCGGCGGAATATGGCTAGATACAGATGTTTCTCTTTATAAAAATTTCGATGAGTTTTTGGGTTATGGTCTTTTTTTGGGGCGTAGTATGGAAAGTTATCAACATATTGAAACGGCGCTCATTGGTGCAAAGGCACATCATCCGGTTATTGCGGAAATGTTGCAGTTTTATCAAAAAGAAATATGGCACTCATCATTTTATACCGGTCCGCGTATTGCCACGTATGTTTTGCAAAAATACGGATTTACAGCCAAAGAAAATGGCGGAATTATCACTAATGGAGATATCGCTGTTTATCCGCCGAAGTATTTTTATCCGTTCAATTGTGACGATGCGTTCGAGCCAAGCTGTATTACAGATAAAACGGTAGCAATTCATTGGTGGAAATCATCTTGGAGTCGGCCGGAAATTATAAATTGGTTGAAGCGTGACCGATTAAAAGGAGAAAAAAAATCTGCCGGAAAATTTATAGCATCGGAAGTTAAATTTTATCTGTTCGGATTTTTACCTTTTATCTCGTATTATCCTTCACAAAACCTAATTAAAGTTTTCTCCTTATCGCTTATAAAAATTAAAAAATATCGTACAAAAACTAAAGCGATGCTGTTTAATTTTATTCCTTTATGTAAATGGAGAGGTTGATGGAAGTTGATTTAGTTTATTTGTGGTGTGATGACGGTGACATAAATTGGCATCAAAAAAGATTACAGTATAGGGAAGACAATCTGGATATTCAAGCTTGTTGTGCCGGCCGATTTGTGCAAAATGACGAATTGAAATATTCCTTGCGTTCTGTGGAAAAATATGCGCCGTGGATTAATCATATTTACATTATAAGTGATCAGCAAACTCCGGAATGGCTTAATATTGCACATGAAAAAATCACCATGGTTAATCATGAGGAAATAATTGATAAAAGGTATTTGCCGCTTTTTAATTCAGCGGCAATTGAAACCGGAATACCAAATATTAAAAACCTTAAAGAGTATTTTATCTATATGAATGATGATATGTTTTTTAATGCGCCTCTTTGTGAAAAAGATTTTTTTACCGGTGAAGGTAAACCGATTTGGCGTTTAACAACACCAAAAATTTGTTGGCCGCCTGATGATAAGGCAATAGAAAATCGTTTAAATGGCAAGGCACCGACACAATATGAAACGTGTTTATTAGATATGCATCATTTAGCACAATTGTACTACAAAAAAAATATACCGCTATTATTTCCGCATCATAATGCAGATGCTTATCGCAAGTCGGATTTTTTGGAACACAATAAAATATTTAAGCCGATTATCAATCATACTTTGTCTCATCGTTTTCGCCAATTTGGCGATTGGTCACGAGTTTTGGTCTGTTATATGGGTTTGTGCTTAGGGCAGGGTGAAATCAAAGTGATAGATGAATACAGACATAATTTCAAAGCATGGCTAAAACATTATCTGCTTTTGGAAAAAAAGCGCGATTCGGTGGTTATTAGCATGAAAAATAAAGACTACTATCGCAAACTGCGGCGTTATCGGCCGAAATTCTTTTGTTTGGAAGACGGCGAAAAAGTTACCGCTTCTGACCGTGAACGGGGAAGAGCATTTTTGCAAGAATACTTTTCGCAAAAATCCCAATTTGAAATCTAATTGAAAAGGTCTTTAATTTTATCGAAAAAGCCTTTGATTTCCGGTTGGCAGCCGTTTTCATCTCCTTCGGCGCGGAAGGCTTCCATCAGCTCTTTTTGCCTATCATTCAGGTTTTTCGGAATAATAACTTTAACCTGAACATATAAGTCACCGCGGCGTTCGGTATCATAGAGCGGCATACCTTTGCCTTTTACTTTCAGCAGAGCATCATTCTGTGTGCCGGCCGGAACATTGACTTCTACTTTCTTTCCGTCGATTCCCGGAATTTCGATTTTTCCGCCTAAAATTGCGCAACTTACGGAAATCGGCACTGCGGTATACAAATCGTCGTCTTTGCGTTCATATAATTTATGGCGTTCAACAATAATATCGACGTATAAATCACCGTTGGCGCCGCCGAACATTCCGGCTGTTCCTTCGCCCGGAATACGGATTCGCATATTGGTGTCGATACCCGGTTTGATTTTTACTTTCAGTTTTTTATTGGTTTTAATCTGGCCGTTGCCGTGGCAATCCGGACAAGGATCAGTAATAACATAGCCGCTGCCGTGGCACTGCGGGCACTGAGTTTCAAAAACAAAAAAACCGCCTTGTTGCCGTCTGACTTTACCGCGTCCCTGACAAGTCGGACACGGATTCGGTTTTTCTCCGTTTTTAGTGCCGTTACCATGGCAGGTTTCGCAATTTTTTACCGTAGGAATAACGATTTCTTCTTCGGCACCGCTAAAGGCTTTTTCCAGTGAAATGTTCAGATTATAGCGCAAATCTACACCGCGGCGCGGTTGGGTGCCGGTATTGGCATTATTATATTGGCCGCCGCCCATAAAGTCTGAAAAAATATCATTAAAAATATCGGCAAAATCAAATCCGCCGCCAAACGGATTGCCGTCGCTTGCTCCTTGAACACCGGCTTTGCCGTAATGGTCATAAGCGGCGCGTTTTTGTTCATCACGCAAAACTTCGTATGCTTCGTTAATTTGTTTGAATTTTTGCTCGGCAACTTTATCTCCCGGATTGCGGTCCGGGTGATATTTCATTGCCTGCTTGCGAAAAGCTTTTTTGATTTCTTCGGCGGAAGCAGTTGAACTGACTTCCAATAAATCGTAATATTCGGTATCTGCCATTTTATTTTCTCTATAGTCAATCGTTATGCTTTATTTAGATTTTTTATTTAAGAAATGCAAGAGGTAAAGCCAATAATTAACATTGTAGTGATTGGTAAGATTTTTAGTAAAATTTTATTGATTAGTGATGAATGTACAATTTTAGGCAATAAGAAGAAATAGATTTGTTGACATTTCTTAATAATTCATGTAATACACCTATGTTAACGCATATTTATTGCGTACCCGTAGCTCAATTGGATAGAGTATCGGCCTCCGACGCCGAAGGTTGCGAGTTCGAGCCTCGCCGGGTACGCCATTTCTTTAGTTTTGATGCGCATATAAAAAATAAGCGCTACGCACAGAAAAGATTCTTTGATGAGGTGACGCACCGTGCACCTCGAGGAAGACCTTAAAAATAAATACAAAATAGGCGTGAGATTATGAGTAAAATGCTGCTGAATCACTTTTTGTCAAAAAATTTACAAAAATTTAAAAAATG
>CADBPX010000080.1 GCA_902796625.1 uncultured Pseudomonadota bacterium | reverse complement strand
TCAATATTTATTTTAAAATTAAAAAAGACGCGGCTATTTGCCGCGTCTTTTTTTGTTTGGTAAAAACTGTCGATTAGTCAGCTGAGCTAACAACTGTTACACCACGACGGTTTTGTGCCCAAGCTGCTTCGTTGCTGCCGAGTACAGCCGGTCTTTCTTTACCATAAGAAATTGTAGAAATTCTGTTTTCTGCAATACCTTGAGATACTAAGTATTGCTTAATAGCGTTAGCACGGCGTTCACCTAATGCTAAGTTGTATTCACGAGTACCGCGTTCATCGCAATAACCTTGAACGATAACATTGGTATCTTCATGTCTCTTCAACCAAGCTACTTGAGTATCCAAAGCGGCAACAGCTTCAGCAGACAATGCAGAGCTATCGAATGCGAAGAATACTGTGTCTGTTGCATTTTCAGCAAAGTCACGAGCTAATCTTGATTCACAGTCAGCACCGCTGAACAAACCGCCATCTGCTCCGAAAACAGAGCAACCAGATAATGCTACAAGAGCGACGAATAAACTTAAAAGTTTTTTCATTTTATTTTCTCCATATGGTTTTTTACATTTATGTCGTATTGCTACGACCGTTAATTTAATTGTATAACAACTAATACAGGTTTAACTTAAGAAATATTTGTAAATTTTTCAATAATAAAAATAAAAAAAATAGCAATAAAGTTAAAATCTGTGCATTATTTTTTGGATTTTAGTTCTATCCGGGCTTTTTTAAAGTATTTTTTTAACGTTTGTATGCCGCATCAACGATGCTTTTTTGCTTTTCTAAGTCAAAATCTGCTCGTACGTTCAGTTGCGGGGCGACCGAAGTGATAATATTTTTGGTAATCGGAACGGCATTCCAACCGGCAGTGGTGTAGCCATATGTTTCTTTACTGGCTTTCGGGTCGTCCATAACTACAATCAAGGCGTATTGCGGATTAGATTGCGGAAAGGCCGAAATAAACGTTGACATACTTTTCTTGTGATTATAACGGCCGTTTTCCAATTTATCGGCGGTTCCGGTTTTGCCCATAACCTGATAACCTTCAACGTTAGCGCGCCGACCGGTGCCACGGACGACGACTGCTCGCAACAATTGCCGCATATCATCAGAAGTTTGCTTAGAAATAATACGCTTACCCTTATGTTTATTGCCCTCAAGTAATGTCGGCTGATGATACATGCCGCCGTTTACTATTGCAGAAAAAGCCGTAATAATATGCAGAGGCGTAGAGGAAATTCCATAGCCGTAGCTAATAGTAGCCATTGATACGTCGGCCCATCTTTTTTCACTTAAAAACCACGGAGTGGCAATTTCCGGCAGTTCAAATTCACTGAGGGCTTTATCCATATTGATGCTTTGTAAAAACTTGCGTTGAAATTTTTTGCCGACTCGCAAAATTTCTAAGGTTGAACCGATGTTTGACGATTCGACTAAAATGTCTTCCGGAGTTAACATTTTGTGCGAACCGTGCGGATCCGTTACCCGCAGTCTGCCGATAAATACAGGATGAGAAGTATCAAAACGATCAGTAGTTTTAACTTTGCCGCTTTCTAAGCTTAAAGCTGTATTAAAAACCTTGAATACCGAGCCGGCTTCATATATGCCCTTGGTGGCAAAATTAAACATTTCACGTTCGCCGATTTTGCTGTTTTCATTCGGGTCGTAGTCGGGAACCGAGGTCATGGCAACAATTTCACCGGTCTTTACGTCCATTAGAATTGCCGCAGCGCCTTCGGCATTAAATTGTTTTACGCCGGCGAGAAGCTCATCGCGAATCGTGTTTTGGATTCCCAAATCAACAGAAAGATATAATGGTTTAGTGGAAGTGGTCAGGCGATTATCCATATGCTTTTCGATGCCGGAAATTCCTACGTTGTCGACGTTAGTGCTTCCCAATACATGGGCAAATAAATTTTTATGCGGATAGATGCGTTTTTCGCAATTTTCAAATTCCAATCCCGGTATGCCTAAATTGTTAACCATAGATTGCTGAGCCGGAGATAGGTTGCGACGCAGGTATATAAAGGCACCGCGACGACTTAAAAGTTTTTCAAAACGCTCGTATGGAGTATCCGGAAAAATAAGATTAAGTTTTTCTGCTACGTCTTGCGGGTTATCAATTTGTTTGGTGTTGGCGTAAAGGTTAACCGTTGGCAGAGAAGTGGCAATAATTTCACCATTGCGATCAAGTATGTCGGCGCGTTTTACCGGATTCTTAAAATGAATTATGTCGGTGTCGGCAATTTGATCGCCGGTAATGGCAGTATCAATAACAATGCCGTTGCTTAAACAAACATAAGATACGCGAATGCACAAAACTGCATAAGCAAAAATAAAACAAAACATTGAGAAAATGGTGCGCTGGCGGCATGTTAAAACATTGTCGCTTTCAGTAGTATAGCTTCTTGCTGACGTTACACCACGCGAAATTTTTATCTCTTGTCCCGGAAGATAAAAACGCTGCGGATGACGTTTTGAAAAACTAACGTTAAATCCCATTTTCTTATCTCTTAACGGCCTTAACTAAAGTTGTTAATCCCTTTGTATTTGGTGTGACGGAATCGTTATATTCTCCGTCTTCATAGTTGAACTGTAACGCAGAATAGTTAATAATTTGTTCAGGTTTGGCATTTTCTAACGATAATTGATCATAAGCCAGTTTTCTTAAACGTTCCGGCGTATTGTAATGGCTCCATTCTGCCTTCAAGACGTGAATATCTTCAATGTCTTTCTGAATATTTACATTAATGGTTGCCAACCGACGCTCTAAAATTTGCACCTTGTTTTTTAAAACAGATGACCCGAATGCAACAAACAAAGTTAAAGTTAACCACAGAACAAGCATTGCTGTTTTAATATTACTCATTTACACTATCTCCTCACTGCATATCTTAATTTTGCCGAGCGAGCCCGCGGATTGTCGCGGCATTCGGCAGCGGTTGGGGTAATTGCCTTAGAAACGGCAGAAAAAATGCTGTTATCACATACTAATTCCGGTGCATATTTGGAAATGCGGACTTTTTTAGCAGTGTTGTCTTTCATATAATTTTTAACGATTCTATCTTCCAAAGAATGAAAATCAACAACAACCAAGCGACCTTGCGGTAATAAACGCTGTGTTGCGCCTTCTAAGCCACGTTGTAGTTCGTTTAATTCATCATTAACTGCAATACGAAGAGCTTGGAAAGTTCGAGTTGCGGGATCAGTTGGTCCCTTTTGGTGAACTATGGAACGAACAATCTCGGCCAGTTCCTCAGTTGTTTCAATGTTTTTTCGCTGACGGATTTCAACGATTTTCTTGGCAATTTGCCGCGATTTTTTTTCTTCACCGTAGTTATATATCAGATCGGCTAATTCTTTTTCCGAATAGGTGTTGACAATATCAGCCGCTGATAATCCTTCACACGACATACGCATATCCAAAGAACCGTTATGCTGAAAGGAAAATCCGCGATTCGCTTCATCAAATTGCATCGAAGAAACACCGATATCAAAAACTGCTCCGTTGATTTTTTCCGTTACTAACTGGGAAAAGTTGCTGAAATTGCCTTTGCGAAACTCAAAACGATCACCATAGCGATTTTTCATTTCATTGGCACGAATCCGTACATTTGGATCGCGGTCAAGAGCGATAACTTTGCAGTCTGATGTTTCTAAAATAGCCTCAGAATAGCCGCCGTTGCCAAATGTGGCATCAACATATGTTTCTCCTTTTTGCGGCTTTAGATATTGTAAAACCTCTGCAAGCATAACCGGAATATGTTTTTGCGTTAATTCGGTCATTATGCGTCTTCCTTTGCTTTAAGGGTAGGGCGATTCTTAAGAGCCTCACGGCGAATCCGTGCTTCTTCTTTTTCCCAATTTTGCGGATTCCATATTTGGAACTTGCGGCCTTTGCCGACGAACACCGCCGAATCGGTGATTTGCGCGTGTTTCAGCAGTTTTTCGGTTAAAACAATGCGGCCGGTGGAGTCAAAAACAAACCGCTTGGCATCACCGAATATTAAGTTGGTTAAGTTATCTTGGGTTTCGGAAAAAAAGTCTGTAGCATTTTCAATATCAGTTGCCAGCTTATCTAAGGTTTCTTCTAAGCAACCCTCAATACAAGGCGAGGATAAACTGCGGTAGCAGACAATTTCCGTTGACAGTTCTTTAACTATTGCGCGGTAATCTGACGGCAGGGAAACGCGACCTTTGGCGTCTACCTTGTTTACTACGGTATCCATAAAGAGAAATATTTTTCTCATGTCAGATTCCTTCTCGGGTTAAAACATAGTATATGGTATAACATGGTATTTTATGGGATTCAATGGTATTTTTTAGGATTTTATTAACTGTTCTTGTTTTGTTCTTACGCGTTTGATGAGTTTAAAAAAAAATATTGCAAAATCAAAATGATGTCGGATCAATTTTTTTTCAAAAAAATATTCACAAGCATTGAAAGTTTGTTTATCCGAACCGATAAAGCGCTTGCGTTTACAAAAAAACTGCTCTATAAATTTTTCAGGTGCAAAACTCTAACAAAGGAAAGAATATGTCTAATAAATATAATGGAACTCAAACAGAGAAAAATTTGTGGACGGCTTTCGCCGGTGAAAGTCAGGCTCGCAACAAATATACCTATTTTGCCAGTGTCGCTAAAAAAGAAGGTTACGAACAAATCGCTGAGATTTTTACCAAAACTGCAGCAAATGAAAAAGAACACGCCGAGTTATGGTTTAAGGAATTAGGCGCCTTAGGGGATACGGCAGCTAATTTGCAGGCTGCAGCTGATGGCGAAAATTATGAATGGACCGATATGTATGAAGATTTTGCTAAAACAGCGGAAAAAGAAGGATTCGCTGCATTGGCGGCAAAGTTCCGCGGTGTGGCTGCTATTGAAAAAGCTCATGAAGAAAGATATCGGGCATTGCTGAAGAATGTGGAAACCAAACAGGTATTTGCTAAGTCTACGGTTAAAGTATGGGAATGCCGTAATTGCGGACATATTATTGTCGGGACCGAAGTTCCGGCCGCTTGTCCGGTTTGTGCCCATCCGCAAAGCTATTTTGAATTACGTGCCGAAAATTATTAATTATTACAGGCAATAAAAAACACCGCTATCTTGCGATAGCGGTGTTTTTCGGTTAGTCCTTGGGGAATTTTTTTATTAACTTTGGTCCTAGGACCAAAGTGGTACCATTGACAATATAGGTTATAACGCCTATAATTGTCATCCACATGCTACTTTGACCAAGTCCCAATCCTATAACGACAGCTGAAAAAGTGCCAATATAGGATATCGTTTTTAGATTTTCGTGGCACCATGCTCTGGTGCCCAACAGATATAACAATACCAGTGTGTACACTGGTATTGTCCCTATCTGCATAGTCCCATGTAGCCACATGAGACAGATAAAAACAGTCGCCAGCAGTGCCACTGTGATTATCACAAGAACCTCTGCCGGCTCAAACTCTTCAAGCTTGTCCGTAAATGACGGGAATATCGTCATTCCGAACATTATTACAACAGTGACGGCCATTAATCCATGCTCACCAAGGAAATGGTTGCCGATTAAAAGCAACAACATGCACGTTACTGCTATAACCACATGTATCCCTAAGGTTTTGCCAATTTTTTTCATAAGTTTAAATTTTTAATATTAATAATTCCTTTTTAACATTTTCACTATATCACAAAATCTCGTTATTGTCAATTTGTATAATATTATATTGGTTGTGATAGTTAATTTGCTGACAGAGTAGTTAATGTCGAAAATTATTAATTGTTACAGGCAATAAAAAACACCGCTATCTTGCGATAGCGGTGTTTTTTTGTTAAATTCGGTACTATTCAAGATCATTGGTCCAATCTGGAACATCCTTCATCATTTTTACGGCTAAAATAGCCATGATGATGATGTAACTCATTGGACAAACCGTTTCGACCCATAATTCCTCGTCGGGAATAATGTCGCCGGTGACGATGAAACCGAGGTCGGAGCCGATGATGGAAGCAATCATTGCTCCCATCCCAATCAGCACATTACGGTTGCTCAAAGCAGCAGGAACTGCTAGGAGTGACATAATCAAGGCAGCTAGTGTTGCCTGGGCTCCTTCGCCCATCCAGACAAAGTAATAGGCTAATAGGCCGGCTACAGCCAATGCAATCAGCGATAGTGATGCCTCTCGAATGGCGGGCTTCACAATGATCATCCAC
>CADBPX010000079.1 GCA_902796625.1 uncultured Pseudomonadota bacterium | reverse complement strand
GAATAACTGTCATCAATCAGAGTATAACTTCCGTTTTTAAAGAAAAGATGATGTTTTTTACCTCTTCCGTCAAGGGCTCCGAAATCTTTAATGCGGCCGGCTGCTTTTTTGACATCAAGATTTAACGCTTGGATAACAGTTAAGGCGCACCATGCATTGTATAGATGCTGTTCGCCCTGTTCTTGAGTTTCAAAAGATACGTTAGGATGATGATTGCGTCCGAAGGTTATGATGTTTTCCGTCTTTGTCCGCGCCTGTTTAATTTGGATATCGGAAAATTTTGTATCTTCATTAATGATGGCGATACCTTGCTTTTCCGGAAGTCCCTCAAAAATTTCCGATTTGGCATATGCAATAGCCTCAAAATTAGGGAAAAACTCAATATGCATCGGATATACGTTGGTAATAATAGCAATGTCCGGTTTTACTAAGTCAGTTAAATATGATATTTCCCCTTTGGCACTCATACCCATTTCGATAACGGCAAATTGTGATTCCATATCTAAATTGCATAGGCTGTACGGTACACCGACGGCATTATTAAAATTTCCCTTAGTTGCATATACTTTAGCAAAATCAGATAATAAAAAGGCGATTTCTTCCTTGGTTGTTGTTTTTCCTGCGCTTCCAGTCAATCCGATAATTTTACC
The DNA here is from genome assembly GCA_902796625.1 of uncultured Pseudomonadota bacterium. Lineage (GTDB taxonomy): Bacteria > Pseudomonadota > Alphaproteobacteria > RF32 > CAG-239 > RUG410. The sequence goes on along the minus strand of CADBPX010000079.1, from coordinate 1,383 downwards.
TTTATACCGGCTGCGGTTATAAGCACCTATTTTTCCGTAGGCTTTAAGAGTATCATCAACGATAATTTGTTTTTCTTGCGGAAGCGATGATATGTGGTGATCAACAATAACTAACGGGCATCCGTTATTTATAACGCTTTCGACAAAATCGTGTCCGTCAAAGCGTTCTCCCTTAAGCGCGATGAATACGCTGGTCGGAGTAACTTTGCGGCTGTCGGTTGACACATTATCAATTTCAACAGACACAATATTATCGTTGTAATCAAGTATTTTTGCTAATTTTTGGGAACTAATTTTCTCCATATTTTTTCTCACCCGCATTAATATATTTATTTACCAGCGATAATATAACGGTAATGCACGAAAAGCAACACTTTTTTATAACTTTAATAGGTTACTTAGCTATGATTGATGAATAATTTTCCAGCAAGCAGAAAAATATGTTGTTTTCTTGCAAATAACTGTTATTTTGTGAGTCACAACTTTAAACGATTGTTAATTGCGGAGAAAACGATGGTGATGTGGGTAATTATAATGTGGTCAGCTTTGATTTTGACGGCTATGGCATTGGTATATGTCAGTAACCGAGTTTGCCAATTCGGCTGTATTAAGTGTATTACCCATGACAGCGAAAAGCGTAAAGCGGCGATTGGCGGAGGCATTGTTTTCGGTTTATTTCTGATTGTGGGATATTTTATCAATTTTATGAATGCCATAGTATGTGTTATATACTTTGCGATGTCATGGATAATTTGTGATTTGCTGTTTTGCTTGTGGCAAAAGCTCACTAAGAGGGTGTCTAACCGATATTATGCCGGAGCGCTCGCCATTTTATTGGCATTTGCCGGCTTAGCTTACGGATGGTATGCGGATCATCATGTATGGCGGACAGAATATCATTTAACAACCGATAAGAACATCAATTCCTTAAAAATAGTTATGTTCGCTGATTCACATTTTGGTACAACATTTAAGGCAGACGGATTTGCCAAACATATGGAAAGAATTAAGCAAGAAAATCCCAATGCGGTTATTTTAGTCGGTGATTTTGTAGATGATGACACAACAAAAGAAGATATGATTGCGGCTGCTGAAATTTTGGGGCAGATAAAAACAAAATACGGGGTTTATTTTGTTTTCGGTAACCATGACAGTGGTTATTACGGACCGGAATATCGCGGATTTAGCAGTGCCGAACTGGTGGCGGAATTGGAAAAGAACGGAGTAAAAGTTCTGCGAGATGAAACAGTTTTACTTGATGATAATTTTTATATTGTCGGCAGAAAAGATTATTCCGTGGAAAAAGAGGCCAGGGGAACTCGTTTGTCGATGTCTGAATTAGTGGAAAATTTAGCTAAAGATAAATATATCATCGTCGCCGAT
>CADBPX010000078.1 GCA_902796625.1 uncultured Pseudomonadota bacterium | reverse complement strand
TTTATACCGGCGACAAATTCCCGATTGACCTCTTTCAATTTTTTTGCCTTACGTTCCGGATATAAAGCGGTATAATTCAGCCACATTACGATTAAAAACGTCAACACAAACAGCGAATATTGATTAGCCGAATGCAGCTGGAACCAAGCGATAAAATAGGCAACAACTCCGGTACGCAACATATTCAAAACCATGGCCTTGGTTGAATAATTTTGCTCCATTTGATAATAAGCGGTATTTTCGCGTAACGTTCCGACTCCCGGATTTATAAACTTTCCCCAAACCGCCATAACTAACTCGGCCCAAAAAATCGCGGTTAAAATCAAGCAGGAAGAAAAGCAAAATTCTCCCAATTGCAATAAAAGTAAATTCCACACCAAATAAGCCAAAACCAAGCATGAAGCATTATCCAACGGCAGTTTTTCATCATTATAATTAACACTTAAATAAGCGGCTATTGCGCCAAGCATCATTGCACTGACCAGTGCCGTATAGACCGGAAGCGCACCAAAATAACTTAAAAAACACAATCCGCCGATAGTAATCATTTGTGAAACGGCAACAGCACTGAGGGAATTATTCATAATTTTATAAAAGTGACAATACAAAGTTCCCAAAGCAACAACCATAATAATCACAACCCCAAACGGCAGTTTAGGCAACCACGCTCCCATACTCTGCGGCTGCATTAATGTATTAACCGTCAAACAGGCCATCAAAGCAACAATCAAAACCCAATCATCACGCCAAACCGCTAACCCATATAAAAACACGGCCATAATAATCGGGACAATAACGCGGGCTAACGTCAGAGGTTCAACAAAATCAGCATTTTCGAACAGACACAAAGATCCGATACTTCCCAAAACATAAAATAACCCGATATAAACAATCGGCAATTCCCACACATTAATTTTCTGAGTTCTGACATATTTTTTTGCCGCCTTTGTCTGGATCAAATACATGGCAAAAAAGCTGAAAACCAAAAAAACAACAAACGTTAAAGCTAGCGTATTCATAATCCCCTCCTGACGTTTGAGGTGATGATAAACCAAAATTATTAATTTATTCTTTGCATTTTACAAATAAAGAACCCGTCCATACCCGAGCTGTTTTTTTCATAACAAGGAAGTGTCCGAACCGTTCCGTTTTGCGCAACAAATTTATCACGCCATTTTCCGTATGCAGAGATTTTTTCCTCGGTAATCGGAATCAGTTTAAACATTTTTTGCGTTTGCAAAAATTCGCCAATCTGTTTTTCTCCTTCCTCACCGCTTAAAGAGCAGACACTATATACTAATATTCCGCCAACATTTAAAACATTATGACACAAAGCTAAGATTTGTTTTTGAATTGCCGCTTGTTTTTTAACATCTTCCATTGTTTTAATATGCAAAACTTCCGGATGGCGCCGCCAAGTTCCGGTTGCCGAGCACGGAGCATCTAACAAAATAACATCGAATTTCTCCGATGTATTTTGCAAAAAATCAGTAGCATCAAACGCCACGGTTTTTACGTTATTAAAACCAAGCCTTGCCATATTTTGTTGCAAAATTTTCAAACGTTCGGCCGACACATCAAGTGCCGTAACATCTGCTCCTAATGCCGCTAACTGTGCCGTTTTTCCCCCTGGAGCAGCACACAAATCCACCACTTTTTTACCGCTGACATCACCGATTACCTGCACCGGCAAACTGGCTGCCGCATCTTGCACCCACCATTGTCCTTCGCTATATCCGGTTAGTTGCGGCACTTTTTCGGTACTTTCAAGCCGAACCGTACCGTTAGGCAACAATATACCACCCAATTTTTGTTGCCATAGCAACGGATTCTCTTTAACGGTTATATCTAAACTCGGCTTAAGTGCTACTATTTCTGCCATTTGCGCAATTTGTTCTGCATCATAGCCATGGAGAATTTTTTTAAATTCTGCCGGAAATGGAGAGATTTTGCGCATTTCATCAGCAATTTTATCCTTTTGATTAACAATCTGCCGCAAAACCGCATTCACCATACCGGCCAAAAACCGGTCTGTTTCCTGCCGTACACACTTAACCGTTTCATTAACCACCGCATAAATCGGCGTTTCCATATACATAATTTCGCACACGGCTGATTTCAGTAAATATTCGGCGATACTGTGCTTGTGCGGAATTTTTTTATGCAAATAGCGGTCAACCACGGCCGAAGCTCTCACCCAATGCCGCAAAGAAGTCAGTACCAACATATTCACATAAGGCAAATCTTTAGCCTCAAGCTGATTTTTTAAATCGGAAAAAAAGATTTTTTCCTCAAAAATACGCTTTAATATGTTTGCACATTTAACCCTTAGCTGAGGCATTATTATCCGCCTTTTTATAGTCCGTAATCGTTTGAATCAGGATATACATCAAAGGAATCAACACCAATCCGGCAGCAGTCCCGATAATCATTCCCGAAAACACCGGAACACCGACGGCAACACGGCTTCCGGCCGAAGCTCCGCTGGCCCATACCAAAGGTGCCACCCCTAGAATAAAAGTCATTGCTGTCATTAAAACAGCGCGAAAACGCTCTTTAGTACCATATAATGCCGCTTTCAAAATCGTTGCTCCGTTTTTATGTGCTTCGCTGGCAAACTCTACAATTAAAATAGCATTTTTGGCGGCCAATCCGACCAATAACACCAACCCCAACTGAGCATAGATACTCAGCGACATTTTGGTTACAAACAAACCGATTAAAGCACCCAACATTGCTGCTAAAACCGAAAGCATAACCGCCAGCGGAATCATCCAGCTTTCATATTGCGCTACCATAAATAAATAAGCGAACAACATTGCAAAAGCAATAATATAAAAAATCTGTCCTTGGTTATTTTTTTCCTGCAAACTGGCACCGGACCACGAATAAGTATATCCTTTAGGCAAAACTTTATTAGCCAGATCTTCCAATGCTGCCATTGCATCACCGGAACTTACTCCTGGGTTTGCTATGGCATTAACCGTGGCACTCGGATATTGATTATATCGTTCGATACCTCGCGGTAACATAACGGTTTTTACCCGAATTAAACTTCCCAAAGGTACCATAACTCCCTTACTGCTCTGAACATAAATTTTATCCAAGCTGCTTAAATCTTTACGATACTTCCAATCAGCTTGAATTTTTACCTTATTCACTTGCGTACCGATGTTAATATCGTTAATGTAACTGGAGCCGACATAAGTCTGTAGCGATGAATAAATCGAACCGACAGCCACTCCCAAAGATTCGGCTTTTTCCCGATCAATTTCGATATAAGCATGAGGTGTTTGCGCATTATAGCTTGAATAAGCCATCATAATTTGCGGCAAAGCCATCGCTTGTTGTGAAAAATTATTCACCACTGTTTCCAACTCGTTCATATCGGCATTTTCCACGGCCTGAATTTTAAGATCCATGGCATTTGTTGAGCCCAAACCCGGAAGTGCCGGCAACTCAAACAGCTGTACTTTAGCTTCGGAAAAAGTACCGGTTATTGCCTGCAATCGCTTCAAAATATTGGTTGAATAATCCGCATCATCTTTACGTTCACTCCAATTTTTCAAGCCTAAAACACCAAACCCGACATTTTCGCCCTGACCGGCCATAATACTGAAACCTTCAAGGTTCATCACCGATTTCACTGCCGGTTCGGTTTGTGCCGCCTCCAATATTTTTTTGTTTACTTCGTGGGTTCTGACGTTTGAGGCCCCTTCCGGTAATTGAACATTAATCATAATAACGCCTTGATCTTCATCCGGCAAAAATGATGTGGAGGTAATTTTTAAGAAGAACACTATTGATAACGCCAATACACCTAAAATAAACACAATCACACTTATTTTACGCCCCAAATAGCTGACGACAACCAAATATTTATTTGTCGTTCCGCTGATAAAACGGTTAAACCAACCGAGAAATCCGCTATGTTTTTCTTCAAACGGCCGCAAAAATGTTGCGGATAGTGCCGGCGACAATGTTAAAGCATTAACCGACGAAAAAGCAATGGCAAAACTGATTGTGATCGCAAATTGCTGATAGATTTTACCGGTAATCCCGCCCATAAAAGCAATCGGTACAAAAATTGCCAACAGCACCAATGTGGTTGCCACAACAGCGCTGGAAACCTGCTCCATTGCCTTAATTGCGGCCTCTTTGGCGGTTAATTTCTCTTCCTGCATTAAAAACAGCGAACGCTCAACCACCACAATAGCGTCATCAACCACCAGCCCGATAGCTAACACTAAACCGAATAAAGTTAAAATATTTAAGTTAAATCCCAACATTTTCATCACGGCGAAAGTCGCTAAAATCGAAACCGGAATAGCGATAGACGGCACCAAAGTTGCGCGCCAATCTTGCAAAAAGATGTAGCAAACCAATACTACCAAGCCGAAAGTCAAAAACAAAGTAAAGAAAACTTCTTCGATTGATGCTAAAATAAAATCTGTAGTATCAACAAAAATCTTAACTTCAAAATCTTCCGGATAAAAACGTTCTAACTTATTCAACTCGGCTCGTACGGCTTTCATTGCATTAACCGCATTGGCACCTGATGACTTATTAATAATGATTGAAACGGCCGGCCGACCGTCAACCGTTGAGTTAAAAAGATAATTTTCCGATCCCAATTCAACACGGGCAATATCCTTCAATTTAACCAAACCACCTTCTTCGGCCGTTCGCACGATAATATTTTCAAAATCTTTCGGATCATTCAACCGACCTTTGGTTTCCAAAGAATAAACTAAAACTTGCTTACCGTCACCCGGAGCCGAACCGACCGATCCCAATGAAGGCTGTACGTTTTGACTGCGAATAGCTGCTTTTACGGTGTCTATAGGAATATTAAGCGCCGTCACTTTGTCGGCATCGATCCACACCCGCATACTGGTTGCGGCTCCCATAACATTCACTTCTCCCACGCCATACGCACGGCTTAAAGCCACTTTAATATTATTTTCCACATAATTGTTCAAAAAGTTACTATCATAAGTACCGTTCGGCGAAGTAACCTGTAAAAACGCCAAAATATCGGAAGAACGACGTTGCACCGTTACTCCCACATCTTGAACTTCGGTCGGCAGTGTTGCCACCACTTGCTGAATACGATTTTGCACTTTAACTTGATCGATATCCGGATCGGTACCGGTTTCAAAAACCACTGAAAGCTGATATGATCCGGAGTTATATGAATTAGAAGACATATAGAGCATATTTTCAATACCGTTTATTGCCTTCTCCAAAGGAATACCCACGTTATTAGCCACGGTTTCGGCACTGGCCCCCGGATACATTGTTGAAACTCTGATTTCCGGCGGAGCAATTTCCGGATACATTCCGATCGGCATTGTCATAATAGATACAACACCGGCCAAAGCCATAACAATAGCAATAACCACTGCAAAACGCGGTCTTTCAATAAAAAATTTTGAAAACATACTCTGTAATCCTCTTATTTATCCGCTAAAATTCCAATCTTTACCGGCGAGCCGTTTTTAATTTTAACATTACCCTGCACGATCACCATTTCATCTTTATTTAATCCGTTTAAGACAACTTGCTCACTGCCGTTAATAGCGTCCCCCAGAACCACGCGACGTTGTTCAGCCACGCCATGCCAATCATTTTCTTTACTGCTTTCCGGATTAATTTTAGCAATATAAACGAATGCCCCGTCTTTATCATAGTTAATTGCCGTCTGCGGCACCGTTATTTGAATATCCGGCTGATTATCGGTAATTGCGGTTTGCACATAATTTCCCGGAATTAAACGACCGGATGAATTAGCCACATCAGCATAAACGGTTATCGTTGCCGTATTGGTATTAACAGCATTATCAATAAACTTGTTAACAACCTTTTCGGTAATTGTTTCACCGGTTGCCAAGGTAATTCGCATCTGCAGATCTTTATCGGCATAATCTTTCTGCATCAAAGAAGCCACTTCTTTATCTGTCAACGAAAAGCTGATTCTCACCGGATCATCTTGAACGATACGTGCTAAAACCACACTAGAGGCCATAACATAATTTCCCTTAGTAACCAAAGCCTTACCGATTTTTCCACTGATTGGCGCCGTAACTTTAGTTTCGGTTAAATCCTTTTGCGCCACATCTAAGTTAGCCTTAGCTTCTTCAACTGCCGCTTTTGCCTGCAAGAATGCACTCTCTGATGTATCAAAAGTTGCTTTTGAAGCAAATTTTTCCTGACTTAATTTAACTTGCCGATTATAATCACGCTCTGCTTTAACCAAGTTAGCCTCGGCACTGTCCAAACGCGCCTTGGCCAGATCATATGCGGCCTGATATTTTGAAGCATCAATTTCAAACAACACCTGCCCTGCTTCTACTCGGCTACCCTCTTCAAACAAAACTTTTTCAACCGTACCGGTTACTTGCGGTAAAATACTCACTTCATTAATTGCTTCTATGTACGAAATTTTATCATTAAACGGTGCCACATCTTTACTTTGCGCCGCTTCAGCCAAAACATACACCTCGCCCATTCCATAACCGGCCATACCATTGCTTGGCGACAAACGCCCTTTCAAATACCACCCAATTGCAACACATAGCACAAATATTGCAATTTTTTTTGCAACTTCCTTCAAATTAGGATAATTGATTTTCATTTCATACACCTTCCGCTTTAATATTGTTATATATTAAGTTAAATCCCGTCTGCACCAGCTCATCAAAACTATATTGCAGGCTTTTGGTAAAATATCCGTCCAACATACCTCCATACATAGTCATCAGAATTTCACAAATCAAACTCGCATCGACATCTTCTTTAATTTTTTTATTTTGTTGTAATTTTTGCAAAATATCCAAAATCAAATTTCGGGTAATTTTTTTGGTTTCAGCAATTGACGGAGCCACTTTATTTAAGATTGCCTCACTCCACTCCATTTGACTTGTAACAAAGAAAATAAATTTGTAGAACAATGGATCTTCCCGCAACATTTTATTATTAAAAAGCTGCATATCGATTATTGTCTGAAATTCCATTTGTTGGTGTCTTTCCAAAAATTCCCGAATACGCGAAACATACAGTTCGGCAAAATGATTAATCAAAGCCGCCACAATATCCGGTTTATTGCGAAAATGCCAATAAACTGCCCCTTTAGTCAAATTAATATGCTTAGCAATCTCATCAAAAGTTGTTTTGGAATATCCCTTTTCACTAAAAATATCCATTGCCGCGCCCAAAATATCGCGTCTGGTTTGTTCGGCATCTTCTTTTGTTCTTCTCATTTTATCACCATCACAAATCATGCATACCTGCAAGTATGTATATAACCGGTTACAACATTTATGCAATCTTTTTTTTATACATTCAGGTATGTATATTTATATCAGCGAGCCC
>CADBPX010000077.1 GCA_902796625.1 uncultured Pseudomonadota bacterium | reverse complement strand
TTGGCGGCAAAATGTATAAAGTCAGCATTATAATAGCCATCGGCGCCATAAAATAATAGGTATGCTCCAAATTAAAATGCGTATTTGCCGCGCTACTCGACGTATAAAAACTTGCCAATGACCACAAAACAAGCTCGCCCAAAACACATAAATAGGCATATTTTTCTGCAACAACTTTTCGTCGCAACATTGTATAGAACATAAATACCGGCAAAGAAAATATGTAAAAAATTGTAATAATAAAAGCTCCGGCAACACAAACACATTCTTTCGGATAATAATAATTGCATTTTCCGTCCGAAATAATTTGTTCAATCATCTTTCCGGCTTCAAAAATAAAACAATTCTCAGTTTCTCCATTTTCATCGTGTATAATAAAATCAAGAACACCTGGCACCAGAAAAAGACCTATATTAAAAAGCATAAAAGCTCCGACATATTTCAAAATTGCTTTTATTCTTGATTTCAGATTTAGGTTTATCTTTATCTTTTTCATTTATAATCACCATCATCAGCGTTTATTTTATAATATGATTATATTTTTTTATACATCTTGCAATTCTGATTTCTGCTTATTCACACCCCCTTTTTGTCCTCAATCTCAATTATCCGATTGTTGACTACTATTAGTAAAAAAAAGGACACTTTGTAGTGCCCTTTCTTAAATTAACGTTGTTTTCTTTTTACCAATGCGGCTTTCTTTAATAAGCCCTCATATTGATACGCTAATAACCGCGATTGAATTTGATTAATGAAATCCATAGTTACTTGTACCACGATGAGCAGGGTTGTACCACCTAAGACAAAAGGTACACCGACCTTGCTGATTAATACTTCCGGAACAATACATAAGCATACCAAGTAAACCGAAGCAATTACGGTTAAGCGGGTGATTACATAATCAAGGTAATCGGCAGTATTTTTACCCGGACGGATACCGGCAACAAAGCCACCGTGTTTCTTTAAGTTTTCAGCAGTTTCCTGCGGATTGAAAACAACTCCGGTATAGAAAAACGTAAAGAACAAAATTAAGAATGCATATAAAGCCAAGTATAACGGTTGTCCGTGTCCCAATAATTGGCTTAATGTTTGTACCCAAGACGGTCCTTGTTCAGCCGATAAGTTGGCTACCGTAATCGGCAACAACAGCAGTGAGCTGGCAAAAATCGGCGGTATAACACCGGTCGGGTTAATCTTTAACGGCAAGTGCGAGCTTTCTGCCGCAGTCATGCGCATCCCCATTTGACGCTTCGGATATTGGATAACAATCTTTCTTTGTGCTCTTTCGACGAAAACGATAACATATATTAAAGCTAATGCCATGGTTAACAGCATCAAAATAGTGATAATCGACATTTGTCCGGCGCGTCCTAATTCAAAAGTCTGCGCCAAAGCATTCGGAATGTTAGCGATAATACCGACCGTAATAATTAATGAAGAGCCGTTTCCGACACCGCGTTCGGTAATTTGATCACCTAACCAGACAATAAACATGGTGCCGCCAACCAATGAAACAATGGTCGAAAACTTAAAGACAAAACCGTTAATCATAACGGCAGATGAGCCATCAGCACCGGAAATGCTTTGCAAACCGGCAGCAATACCATAACCTTGGATAATGGTAATAAATACAGTCAAAATCTTTGTGTAATGCGTGATTTTACGATGACCGGCTTCGCCTTCTTTTTTAAGTGCCATTAACGACGGGATTACCGATTGCCCGAGTTGAATGATAATGGCGGCGGAAATGTATGGCATAATGTTTAAAGCAAAAATTGTCATACGTGATAAAGCACCACCGGAAAACATATTAAACATACCCAAAATACCGCCCTGATTCCGATTGAACATTTCCGCTAAAACGCCGGCATTAATGCCCGGTAACGGAATATATGTACCTAAACGGAAGACGATTAACGCTAAAATTGTGAACCATAATCTTTTTTTCAGTTCTTCAGCCTTACTAAAAGCGGACATATCTATGTTTGCCGCCATTTTTTCTGCTAATGAGACCATTTCCTTATCCTTAAATTTTATTAACTAGTTACATTGAGCACAATTTACCCATTAAACCTACTCTAATACATAAAAAATAAAAAATGTGCAACAAAAATATGCTTATCCTCAAAAATGTGTGTACTTTCGCCAATATTGCAACAACGGCAATTATCTTGTTTACGAAATTTATTCCAACTTGCGTGATCAAGTATCTGCAGTTATACTGAATTATGTGAAAAACAGGGAAGTTTGTGATGTCTGAACAAAAAACTCAAAAGCAAATTCGTTTTGAAAAAGAAGCAAAAGCTTTGCAAAAAAATATTGCTAAACGCAAAAAACAACAGCAAGAATTAGAACAAGCTAAGAAAAATAAGGAGAAAAGTCGTGGACAAGATTAAAATTATCGGCGGAAATTCGCTTTTCGGTAAAGTGTATATCAGCGGGGCTAAAAATACGGCATTGCCGATTATTTGCGCCAGTTTACTGACCGATGAACCGGTGACAATTAAAAATATTCCGTTTTTATCGGATATTAAATCATTGAACAGTTTGCTTTTGCAATTGGGAACAGATATCGTCGAAAAGCAGGAAATTTTAAACGGTCATAACACTCAGACAATAACCTATCATACCCCAAAACCGACCAGCCTTATTGCTCCTTATGATTATGTGCGGAAAATGCGGGCTTCGTATTATGTTTTGGGACCGTTATTGGCAAAATACGGCCATGTTGAATTGTCATTGCCGGGAGGATGCGCTATCGGAGCACGGCCGATGGATATTCATTTAAGCTCTTTGGAACAGATGGGAGCTAATATCGAAATTAAAAACGGTTATGTCGTTGCCGATATTAAAGGTCGCTTGCAGGGTGCCAGAATTTCTTTCCATTCTGCTTCGGTCGGCGCAACTTGCAATATTTTAATGGCCGCCACTTTAGCGCAAGGAACAACTGTTATTGAAAATGCCGCAAAAGAGCCGGAAATCGGTGATCTAATCGATATGCTTATTACTATGGGAGCTTATATCGAAGGTAAGAATACTTCAACCTTAACCATTCACGGAGTTGAGAAATTACATGGCGTGACACACCAGATTATTAACGATAGAATTGAAGCCGGATCGTATGCCGTGGCCGCCGCAATGACGCATGGTCGCTTGGAATTGGTTAATGCTAATGCCGAGCATTTGCAAACTCCGCTGGATATTTTACGAAAAACCGGTGTAAATGTTGAAATAACCCCAAACAGCATTATTGTCGATGCGCAAAATGCAGAACTTAAAGGAGTTGATATTTATACCGATTATTATCCTGGATTTCCAACCGATTTGCAGGCGCAATTTATGGCCTTAATGTGCGTTTCACAAGGCGCGGCTTTGGTAACAGAAAGTATTTGGGAAAACCGCTTTATGCATGTTCCGGAATTAATGCGTATGGGCGCTAATATTAACGTTCACGGCCATGCTTCGGCAATTGTACGCGGAGTTGAAAAATTATCTGCCGCGCCGGTGATGTCAACCGATTTACGGGCTTCGTTTGCTTTGATTTTAGCCGGATTGGTTGCCGAGGGCGAAACCATTGTTAACCGTGTTTATCACTTAGATCGCGGCTATGAAACATTGGAAGAAAAATTTAAGGCCGTCGGGGCAAATATTGAACGTATCAAAGAAAGTGATTAAATCTTTTTGATATGAAAGCTCGCCGTGGCTGATTTTGACAGCAACGATAACTGTTCGCGTATGTAGTTACGCAAAAGATTTATCATTTCCGTGTTGTGTGTCTTTTGGGCTAAACTGATGGCCGTTTCGCCGTCCGGAGCTTTATATAAAGGATTAACTCGGTGCTGTAAAAGCAATTTGGCAATGTCTAAGCTGTCGGTCATCATTAGCAGGCTGTAACCTTTTTCATCCGTAATTTCCGGCAGTTGCCATTGATTCAGCAATTTTTTCAGCAAGTCATATTGTTGGTGTTTAACCAGAAAAATGATAACCTTTTTACGCCATACACCGTTATAATAAGCATCGCTGAGTTTTTCGGGAACCGATAAAACTGTTTCAATCATAATATTTCCGGAATTTCGTAGGGATTTAATTACATTATAAGGGTCATTAATATCACGGTTGTGATATAAAAAGAGAACGTATAAAATTAAAAGAACAAAGGCAAAAAGTTGGTTGTAAAACGCATTGTTACGATAATGATGAGCAGAGGTTGCTGATTGTGGAGAGGTGTATTTTTCAGTTTCTTGTTGTTGATTGGAGGTATAAAAATCAGATGGTTGGGGTTCGGGCGGTGTTTCCGGGGAAATGTCTTGGGGGCTTAAGGTGTTAAGTTGATCGTATTGAGAACGTTTTTCGGGGTCTTTTAATATATTATATGCTTCGTTAATAAGTTTAAGTCGTTCTTCGGCAGATTTGTTATTGGGATTAATATCAGGATGGTATTTTTTCGCCAGTTTGCGGTAAGCGCGCTTAATGTCTTCGGCTGCTGCTCGCGGTGAAATCTGTAAAATATCGTAATACCTATAATTTGTCATAGTTAACTTTATTATTTACGAAATATAGTGCATCGTAACAGTTTTTGTCTGTTTTGTCAATAAAAAAATAAAAAAAAGAAGTTCCAGAATCTATCCGGAGCTTCTTTTTCCTGTTAAGATTTGCGGATCTCCTTGTATATACGCAACACCTCTTTGAAGCGTCCGTCGGTGAACAGCAATTTTTTTACCGATGGCAGCAAGTCGTACAAATGCAGATAGCAGCCCAGTAAGCTACGGAAGTTTGGTTGATAGCCCCAGTCTTCATCGTGAAAAACGCTGATCAGAATTTTTTGCAGTTCAATATCCTGCGGCTTCTTGAGGAGTTTAACCAATCTTCTTTGCAGAAAACGATAGTCCTCAATATAGGCCAAGGCCTGTGCATCTTTTATGAGAACATCAACGTGGGCATCAAACCACTCGTCGTTTTCATCAGTATTTCTTCCAGCCGGATCTGTTTTGTTCATTTTTTTCAGCTGAGGGTACTTCCGTGTTTGCGGAATAGAATTTGCAGTGATACAAGTTTTAAAATCTTCCATACAAATAATAGAGTTAATTATTAGATAACATTAGTATTTGTACATCTTTTGTCTAACAAAATCAATATTTATTTTAAAATTAAAAAAGACGCGGCTATTTGCCGCGTCTTTTTTTGTTTGGTAAAAACTGTCGATTAGTCAGCTGAGC
>CADBPX010000076.1 GCA_902796625.1 uncultured Pseudomonadota bacterium | reverse complement strand
CCTTAGCTAAAATCTTAAACGTTCCGTGTGCCATGACCGATGCCACCACACTAACCGAAGCCGGCTATGTCGGCGAAGATGTGGAAAACATCATTTTAAAATTGGTGCAAAATACCAATTATGACATTGAAAAAGCTCAGCGCGGCATCATTTATATTGATGAAATTGATAAAATTTCCCGCAAAGGTGACGGTCCGTCGATTACCCGCGATGTTTCCGGCGAAGGTGTACAACAAGCTTTATTAAAAATTATTGAAGGAACGGTGGCAAACGTTCCTCCGCAAGGCGGACGCAAACACCCGCAACAGGAATTTTTGCACGTTGATACAACAAATATTCTGTTTATCTGCGGCGGTGCATTTGCCGGTCTGGAAAAGATCGTTGAAAAGCATGGTTCGGAAAACAATAATTCAATCGGTTTCGGGGCTAAAGTCGAGAAAAACGAAAAAACCATCGGACAAATTTTAAAAGATGTTCGACCGGAAGATTTGGTTAAATACGGCTTAATTCCGGAATTTACCGGCCGTATACCGGTTATTGCCACTTTGGACGACTTAGATGAGAGAGCCTTAATAAAAGTTCTGACTGAACCGAAAAATGCTCTGGTTAGCCAATATGGCTCATTGTTTGATATGGATGATGTAAAGCTGACCATAACTCCGGAAGCCTTAAAAGCCATTGCCGAAAAAGCTATAACTCGCAAAACCGGCGCCCGCGGCCTCCGTGCCATTATGGAAGAAATTCTGATGGAATGGATGTACGAATTACCGGATAAAAAAGAAGTCAGTGAAATTATTATTGATGAAAAAGTAATCAATGATAATGCTAAACCTAAGCTGATTAAAAATAAAACCTTACAAAAATCCGCTTAAAAAGCAAAAATAAAACAACCTCTTATTTCTAAGAGGTTGTTTTATCAGATTATCGGCACTTTAGCACCGTACAAATTTTTTCACAAACGCTTCGAACTCTTCCCTGTTGTTGCGGAAGAAAATTAACGGAAGGATTGTAAAATCGAAACACGGGGCATCATTTTGCGCAATAAAAGCCATCATCTCCTGATGTGATCCTTGAGCCGCTTGCAAAGCCTTTGTTTCAAATTCGCCGCGATATTCGCTGCGTGGCTGAAATGTCGGTTTCAAGAAACAATCGGCCAAAACCTCATAATCCAGAGGATCTGCGCACATCAACTCATAAGCAAAGCTCGTTAAGTTGTCCCCTTCTTTTTCGTAGCGGTTACGCACATAAGTTCTCTTTGCCTCATGCGATCCGTGTTGTGCCAAATACTTTTCGGCGGGACGACTCAAATAGCGATGACGTTTCAGATAGAAGCAGACATCTTCTTCGGAACGCAGCTTGACCAGATCTTCATGGACAGAGGTCCACAAGCCAAACTTACTGACATAAATTTGAAACTCGTGCGAGCCGACTGTCTCCAGCATCATTTTCTGCGCTTCCACCGGAAGTTCATGCCGTGTGATAAACTCATAAAAACGGCTGACATCACCGCCTTTATGAATATCATCGAACATATCCTTCAGCACATCGATATGCAAACCATGCTTGGAAATATGAACCAAGATTTCATCATGATCGCAACGCGCCAAAAGTGCGCGCTGTTGCTTTACCCCCAAGCCATGCCGCATAACATAGCGCATAATCTCGTCATGATCTCCGCGAGCCATAATAACATCTTGAGCGGCCTCACAAAATCCGTTGAAATGCAGATAAGTATCGATCTCAATTTTGTTATTACGTTCGGCAATCATAACCTGAATTTTTTCCGGCAGAATGTGCGCTGTTGTCGGACGGAGCGAGTGTCCGCAGCCCGAACAACCTTCCCAGAATTTTTCCGGCGGTGCGGCTTGCCCGTAACGAGAAATCATAAAAGCAATTTCATCGGTGCGGCCACGCTGCATAACTTCCAAAAGAACTTCATCCGGCAAAGTCTGAACATCCCATACGCCGCAATGTCCGTAATCGCATTCTCCGTAACGCATATAGCCGCGAACGGTATCCAACATCTCCATGTAATGACGATGTTTTTGCGATTCATCAAAAATTTTTGCTCCCTGAGCAACAATCTGACTGTCTGTGGAATTATCCATAAGCAAAAAAATAATTAAAAAATTAACACAAAAATATTTCTAAACTTTACTTTTTATGCCTTCTTTATTACACCAAATGTAAATTAAGACGCTCTTTAAGTGTTACCTTTTGCTGCGGTTTCAAATTATCACGCAGCTTATGTACTGCATTTTGCGGTTCCGGCAGCGGCATACTGATTCCCAATGTTTCTTCGTTTTTCCCTCTGTCAAATCCCACATATTTTTCGATAATATTTTGGACTTGCAAAGGAAGATAATCTTTTATATTTTGCAACTCTTTGCGATCAATTTCTACAGCCATCACCAAACTGTCCGGATTGGCTGACAACACAATTTCATTTTCCGGTTCAAGCTCACGATGTGCCTTTTTACCGATAACAAAACACATATTAGCCAAATGATTAACAATTTCATCAGCTTTAGCTATCTTATCAACATTATCCGGATACAACTGTTTGACTAAGTCCTCCGACGACCCGACGGAAATTTTATGGTGAATAGAAACAATCTGATCTTCAGCCGTATCATCAATCATTTCACGGCGCTGCCGCATTTGCTGAGCATACGAACCGACTGAATTATCGACAACTTCACTGTTAAATCCCAAGCAAAAAACGTCATTTTCACCCTTTTCCAGTTTACTGACATAATTAAAGTCCACTACTCGCAAAAATTCCTGCACCCGTGTCTTGTCAAAATGTTGCTGAACATCTTTGAGTGATTTGGCTTTTTGTACCAACAAACCGGCGAGCATTTTAGCATACATTTCTTCTGATTTGCGATTAAAAGCTTCTTCTCTGGTTTCTTCGGGCTTAACATTAAAAGCCTGATCAAAAACCTTTTCCGCCGCATCACCATATTGTTCCTGCAGCAAACTTAAAAATTTGCCATACTGACTACCGGAAGATTTGCCGATCACGCTACCATGCTTAGCCATCATCATTCCGCCATGAAAAGCTGTTCCCATTAAACGCAAGAAGTCCGGTTTTATTTTGTTGTTATAGTTTTGCCGAACTTTTTTCCGAAAGATTTTACCTTCAGCGGTTCGACTAACTGTAAAAGGCAACTTTTCGACACGTCCGGCCGGATAAATTAAGGTTTCCATCGCCGGCATGTAACGTTCAATACGTGAATTTGCCACCCCCATATCTTGATAGGTCTTCAAGTCAATACTCAGTTGCTCTCTGATTGTCTTGGCTTTTTGCTTAATCATCTCCTGCAATCGATGCACATCTTCATCATCAAGCTCGCGAGTTATCAATTTATGAGCCAACTCAAACGATTGATTATTACCTTGTGCCAGCATTGTCCCGATTAATCCCTCTTGGTTTATCAACACATTTTCACTGTCACCGTGGGCAATTGGCATAAAACCAAACATTTTATACAATCCTTCACGTTTTTTGGCAGCAATAAAAGACTTAACATCTTCCGGAGATTTAACTTGCTCTGTATCGTATTTTACCGCCAAATCCAACGCCCGCTCATCTTCAAACGACTGTGCTCTCTTATTCAGATCGCTGATAATTTCATATAGTTCGGCCAGATTTGACTTACTTTCGGAGGTTATACTGCTGAATTCCAACAGCACATACCCGGTAAACAACCGGGTTTCCAAGTCAAAATCACTTATTTTTTTAAGACGAACGGTATTTTTTTTCGTTTTTGCCATAGCTCACCTTTTTTATTTTCTTCAATATACCACTTTCTAAATATTTTGTCAACAAAATAGACGTAAATATTTTTATTGACATTTTTCAATTTTATTCTATACTGAAAACAGTTTTGTATAATTTTTAAATTTTTATCTTCTATGGAGCGCAAAAATTCTTTAGCTTTCTTTCGAAAGCATTTTCGTGTGCCCAAAAAAGTCAAATTGCAGTGGTGTATTTTGGTTAAAAATGACAATCCTCTTACCAAGCGTTTAGGAATTTTGGTAACTGGAACCAACAAAGCCATAGACGTGCCACAGCGACGGTTTATTCAAGTAAATATCGG
>CADBPX010000075.1 GCA_902796625.1 uncultured Pseudomonadota bacterium | reverse complement strand
CATTTGGGACATATGGTCGGGTGTTTGCTACCTTCCGATGTTTATGCTCGTTATATGCGAATGTTGGGAAATGAGGTTTTATATATTTGCGGCAATGACGAACACGGCACGGCATCAGAAGTAGGGGCACTCAAAGAAGGTCTGCCGGTGCAGGAATATTGCGATAAATATCATGCACGGCATATTAAGACCTATAAAGATTTTAATTTGTCTTTTGATTATTTCGGGCGGACTTCAAGTGAACAAAATAAGGAAATGACTTATCATATTTTCAGCCAGCTCGATAAAAACGGTTTTATCAGTGAAAAAGTAATGAAACAGGTTTATTCTGTTGATGATAAAATGTTTTTGGCTGACCGTTATATCACCGGAACTTGTCCGTATTGCGGCTATGAAAAAGCGCGTGGAGATCAATGTGAAAATTGTACGAAAGTGTTGGAACCAACAGATTTGATTAATGCCAGAAGCACAATTTCCGGTTCTACCAATTTGGAAGTGCGTGAAACTAAGCATTTGTTTTTGAATTTGCCTAAAATTGAGGAAAAACTTGTCGAATGGCTCAAAACTAAAGAAGCTTATTGGCCGGATGTTGCGTATTCAATTGCAAAAAAATGGGTGAAGGAAGGACTGCAACCGCGGTGCATTACCCGCGATTTAAAATGGGGATTTCCGGTTAATAAAGAGGGGTTTGAAGATAAGGTGTTTTATGTGTGGTTTGATGCACCAATCGGTTATATCGGGATTACTAAACAATGGGCCGATCAAAAACCACAAGAACGTAACTGGAAAGATTGGTGGCTTGATGCCAAAGACGTTTATTATGTCGAGTTTATGGGAAAAGATAATGTACCGTATCACTCCATTACATTTCCGGCAACATTGCTCGGAACCGGGGAAGAATGGACTAAAGTTGATTACTTAAAGGGATTCAGCTATCTGACATTTGAAGGAGGAAAATTCTCTAAGTCAGAACATCGCGGTATTTTTGCCGAAGATGCAGTGCAAGAATTTCCGGCAGATTATTGGCGTTATTGGTTGATGGCTAACGCACCGGAAGGTTCGGATACTTCATTTACGATTGAAGGTTTTGTAAATACAATCAATAAAGATTTAAACGGCGTTTTAGGAAATTTTGCACAAAGAGTTATGAAAATGACCGCTTCTAAGTTAGGCAGTTTTGTTCCGGAAGGCGGAGAGATGAATGATGAGGATAAAACGCTGATTAATACTTTACAAAACAGGGTTAATGACTATTTCAAATATATGAACGCCTTGGAATTTCGCAAGGCGGTGGCCGAGTTGCGGGCAATTTGGGTGGAAGGAAATAATTATATTTCAGTAACCGAACCGTGGACGGTTATTAAAACCGATGAAAAACGGGCGGCAACAATTTTGCGAATCTGCTTAAATTTAGTGCGTATTTATGCTATATTGAGCGCACCGCTGATGCCTCAAACCGCGGAAAAAATTCTGGCTAAATTTAATTTGCAGAAAGAAGATATGCCATCGTTGAAAAATTTTGATGTGGCAGCGCAAATCAACGCTTTGGCTGCCGGTACTGCATTTGAGGCCGGTGAAGCGTTGTTTGAACGTATTACGCCGGAGAAAACGGCAGAATTACAACAAAAATACGGAGGATAATCATATGAGTAAATCAGAGTGGGCAAGTATGCGTATCGACGGAATTCTGGGATGGATTCATAAGTTGGTTATGTTGGTGACGTTTCCGTTGCGCAAATTTTGGTATATTATCGGCGTTATAGTCTTTTTATTGTTGGTTTTGTTGATTATTCCTTTGTGTTTCGGCACTAAGTTTACGGAAATCGGCAGTTGGTATAAAGAAAAGCTGATGAGTAAAGAAGCAGAAATTGTTAAAAATAAAGTGGTTAAGGTTTCCGAAAAAGCAGCAGCGGTTATCGATCAGGCTTCTGAAAAAGTTTCAGAAAAATTGGGTGATGTTAAGGAACAAATTGCCGAAGTAGCACCGGATTTGGTTAAAAATGAAAAAACTAAAGTACCAGATGAAAAACCTATTCGTTATGCCGTATGGAATACAGCTAAACTTAATCAGGTTAAATATGAGCGAATTAATGCCGCACCGGAAAATAAAACCAATGAAGCAAGTTTTTCCGAATTAAAGCAGGAAGCAGAGCAGGAACAGGAAAAAGTGTCGGCTCGGGAACAGAAAGAGTTGGATGAAAAATATCGCGATGTTTATTATAGCGGTAACCTTTCGGATTTATATACGGCAAGACGTGATCTTGGCTTAACCTATTTGGCAGAGTCGGAAAAATTATATGATACGGTTGAAGTGGTCGGACCGAATAGTTTGTACATTAATAACAGCTTCGTTTTCTTGTATGGAATTTATACCAATCCGGATATTTATGATGCCGAAGCAGCTCGGCAATATTTGCAAAAAATTACCGAAGGACAAAAAGTTCATTGCGATGTTGTCGCCTATACCACCCAAACACAGGCAGCTACGGCTTTGTGTTTTGTGAACGGAATTTTTATAAATAAAGCAATGGTAGAAAATAATTTGGCGAAAAATGTTGCATTAAAATAAGTTAAGACTATGTGGCAACCGGTTTTTATGATTAGCGGATATATTCTCGGAATTCTGGGATTGGTTATGTTAATTCCGGCTTCGATCGATATGTCTCTTAACCAACACGGATGGTCACCGTTTTTAGTCGGAGCAATTAATTCTTTGTTTTTTGGTATGTCTTTGTTTTTGGCTAATTACACCAGTTTTAAACGAATTAATTTAAAGCAGGCTTATCTGGTTACGGCGTTCAGTTGGGTGTTGGTAAGTTTTTTTGCCGCAGTTCCGTTTTATTTATATCACGCTGTGCCGAGTTTTGTTGATGCTTTTTTTGAGTCGATGTCCGGTCTGACCGGTACAAGTGCAACGGTTGTTACCGATGTGGAAGCATTACCGCCGGCCGTATTATTGTGGAGATCACTCTTGAACTGTATCGGAGGTTTGGGAATAGTAATTTTCGCCGTAGCATTGTTGCCTTTTCTCGGGATTGGCGGAATGCAGATATTTCAGCGGGAAAATTCAGATTCCAATGATAAATTTATGCCAAAATTCAGTTATATTGCCAAACGTATCGTGGCGGTTTATTTTCTGCTGATGATTGTTTGTGCGGCGGCTTATGTGTTTTGCGGTATGGGGGTGTTCGATGCCGTAAATCATGCAATGACGGCAATCGGTACCGGCGGATTTTCAACCAAAAACAGTTCAATCGGGGCTTTTCACAGTTTTCCGATTGAGGTCGTGACAATGTTAGCTATGTTGGCCGGTGCTTTGCCGATGACTTATTACGTTTTATTGTTACGCGGCGGAGATGCCGATAAAAACGGTCAGGTTCGCGCATTTTTTAAGTTGATAACGGTTGCCGGAATTATGGTAAGTGTTTATCTGTACATTACTTCGGAATATGCTTTGCCGGATTCTTTTCGTTACGGATATTTTACGGTTATATCAATTGTGACAACCGCCGGATTTTCAGCTTGTGACTATACTCAATGGGGGGTGTGGGCCGTCACCGTAATTTTGTTTTTATCTTTATGCGGCGGATGTACAGGATCAACCAGCGGATCAATCAAAATATTACGCTGGCAGGTAGTGTATGCATTTTTGCGTAAGTACATAATTTCAGCAATTGAACCGAATCGCATTATCCCGATGAAAATAGGAAATATGAATATATCAGAGAAAGTATCAATGTCGGTGTTTGTTTATTTATTTTCATTCGTTATCAGTTTGGTGGTCTTTTCTTTAGCCGTCAGTCTTTGCGGATATGACTTTTCAACTTCTTTTGCCGCAGTAATGGCCTGCATTACCAATATTGGAATCGGGGCAGTTGATGTTATCGGACCGCAGGGAAATTTTGCCTTCTTCTCTCCGTTTTTGAAGGTGTTGTTGGCTTTTATAATGTTTATCGGAAGGCTGGAAGTTATTACCGTTATGGTTATTTTTTCTCGGTCTTTTTGGCGTTCATAAGCTGTTGTTTGTAGTAGCTTAAAATATATAGGCGAATGGCACTGGAAAGATTGGTGTTTCGGCGTTCATCGTCAATTTGCGAGACCAGTTGGTTAAGGCTGATATTAAGTTCGGCGGCAATACTTAGCAAAGATTGATAAAATTCCTCTTCCAGACAAATACTGGTAGCATGGCGATTAGCAATAAGTACGGAAATTTTGCGCATTATTTTTTTCGATATTGGTCAATTGAAATAACTTCGGCATTTTGTGCCGAATTGTTGTGAGTATGCGGTTCAGCAATTTGTTCGTCTTGCGTAGCATAGTCGTCTTCATTTTCCGGGGTCAGACTAAGACCGAACTTGGCGTACGGATCAGCAAAATAAGTAATTGCTTCATAAGGAATGGTAATGGTTTGCGGAATGCCACCAAAGCTTAAGTCAACCGAAAAATTGTTATGTCGAACGGTAAGATTTTCAAATTGATTCTGCAGTACTATGGTCATTAAATCTGGATACTGAATTTTTAAATTTTTAGAAATAATGGTGCCGGGAAAATTGGTACGGAAGGTAATATAAAAATGATTTTCTCCCGGTAATCCTTGATCCTCGGCAATTTTTAGCGCATAATAAATTACATTGCGCAAAGATTTTTGCACCAAGAGGTCATAATCAATTTCATCTACATAATCAACCATATTTTTATCCTTATGTTACAATAAAGAGCCGTTCTGTTGCTAGGTGGCTCATTCCCCACTTTATGCTAACCAAAGCGTAAAGAATTTAAATTTGTTGCTTTAACTAAGCAGCTACAGCAACTGGTGCAAAATTATCATTTGCATTCATTTATTTTGAACCGATAACGGTGGTATCTCACCGAACACAACACTTATCTTTATTATACGCTGTCAAACCTTTTTCACCCCCGTGAATGGTGGAGGCGCCGGGTACTGCCCCCGGGTCCAACATACCTATTTCATAAGGTCTCTGGTGTCACAGTCAATTGCTTGACAGCTAATAATATAGACTATCTTGAGGAAAAATCAAGTAATATAAACTTTGGCGATAAACTAAAAAGATGTTGTTTTTATAAGCCTGTAAAAACAAAGACTTATCTTTGTCAAGCGGAAAATTTTACATCGAAAGTACGTTTTTTGTAGATTTTTAAAAAAAGAGGTGATATATGGAGTCCTGTTGAATGGTTAACAATTTGTTAAATTAAATTTAATGAATGGTTAAAATGGAAACACTGTTTGATGAACCGGTCTGAGGCGAACTTAAATTCTAATCGGCCAAAGCAGATGGAAATTCGTAAAGATGGGAAATCAGCTGTTCGGATAGCAGTAAAAGAAGGTGACACGTCTCGTGTTTAATAAATTTTGTTTTTTGTTAATCAGTGCTTTTGTGTTATTCAGTAACGCGATTTATGCTAATGAAGACACTGATGTATTGCCGGTAAAACAGCAGCTTCATGATAGTTCTGTTTGTTCGGCCGCCGCCAAAAAAGCCGGCGCTGAATACGGCGTAAATTTTGATTTGTTGCAGACAATCGCCGTGGTGGAAAGCGGCAGATGGGATAATCTGCAAAATCGTTATGTGGCATGGCCGTGGACGGTTAATGCTCAGGGTAAAGGATATTATTTCGCTTCACGTGAGGAAGCGGTGAAGGCTGTTAAGGATTTTCAGGCACAGGGAATCGATAGTATCGATGTAGGATGTATGCAAATAAACCTGCGCTATCATGGAAAATCATTTGCTTCAATTGAAGATGCTCTTGATCCTTTGAAAAATGTGGCTTACAGTGCAAAGTTTTTGCGGAAACTGTATTCAGCTAACGGGCGTAACTGGAAAAAAGCCGCTCGTAAGTATCATTCATCAAATCCGACTCAGGGAGAAATATATACTCAGCGCTTGGAAGATCGGTTTCAAACGTATCAGGTTGCCGGTTTAACTCGCGGTCGGGATTTGTTTTAAAAATGCAAGTCGTAAAATATCAAAAGACATACGTCGTGCGCAGTTATGAAGCTGACTGCCACGGCGTTTTGCGCTTATTAAGCTTAATGAATATATTGCAAGATATTGCAACCGAAAATGCTGACGCACTCGGGTTGGGATTCGTCGAATGTCAAAAATTAAACTTGGCCTGGGTCGGTTCAAATTATTTATTACATATCGAACGTATGCCAAAAATTAATGAAACTTTTACGGTAACATCTTGGCCGGCCGAGGCAAAACTCTGGGGAGCTGTTCGTGATTTCGTCGTAACTGATGCTAATGGTGAGATCATTATTAAAGCCAGCAGCCAGTGGGTGCTGATTGACTATGTACGGCGGCGGCCGGTAATGCTCAAAAAATATTTTCCGGATTATGTGGCGCTTAATGAAAGAGCGTTGGCTACAGATTTTGCAAAAATGCCGGAAATTATCGGCGAGGGTGAATTGCACTCGTATAAGGTGCGTTTTGATGATATAGATGTTAATCAACATGTCAATAATGCAGTTTATCCGCTGTGGGCCAGTGAAAGTGTACATCATGACTATCGCATGACACATATACCGCAGGAACTGGAAATTACTTTTAAAAAAGAAGCTCTTTACGGCGAGACCGTGGAAGTGTTGACACAACATGAAGGTGATGAAAGTCGGCATTCAATACGTGACAAAACAACACAGGAAGAACTGGCGTTGTGTCGGATAAAATGGCGCAGAGTTACATCAGGGTCAGCGGCAGAAGAGCGCGTCTAGGCGCAATGTGTTGCTTGAATACAGCATGAAAAATCGGATATGCTCTTTCGCATTCAGTGATAGCAATATTAAAAACTTGTGATAGTTTTGTAGTTAAATTAAAATCGGTGGAATCCACAAAGATAGCGTGTTTAAATACCGGCATATGCATTTCTTCCCAATATGAAAAATAGCCCACCCACAGATCTTCGTTAAGCAGAGCTAAAAGTTCGTAAATGCTCGGTAGTTCAATATGGTCCGGTTCCAGATTAATCAAGCACGAAATATGCAAACAATTCATTTGGGCTTCCCAAGCGAAAAAAAGCAGCATATTGTCCCATTTGCCGGATATTTCAACAACTATTTCGTTGTTGTTGCGACGCTCAACCTGATGCTTGCCGCCGTTAAAGAGGCATTCAATATCGTCAATCGGATTATATGTATACATATTTTCGGCGAGCATTCCAATATCCTTGTTTGCAAAACAATTTTAAGATGACAACGAATCGCAAAAAAGACAATTTTGTTGATAAAGTTTTCCACTTTTTTAGTCAAAAAACAAAAAATATTGTCATAAACAAAAAAATGTTTCTATATTTTTCAATGCGATACCTGTTTTGATGTTCATAAAAAATTTTTATATGTGGATTATCTGTTTTTTGTTAATATACTCTTAAATAAATTGTTGAGGGAGACTGTAATGACAGGTTTGGCATATCCGGAAATATCACCGGTTATATTTTCTATTGGATCGTTTGGACTGCGTTGGTATTCAATGGCTTATTTGATTGGAATTTTGTTTGGTTGGTGGTTGGTGTCGTGTCGGGTTAAAAAATATGCGTTGCCATTGACGGCAACGAATCTGGAAGATATAGCCTTTTATGTGACACTGGGAATTGTTTTAGGCGGCAGATTGGGATATATTTTGTTTTACGGTGACGGGCAATATTTGGTTAATCCGCTGGAGATATTTGCCGTATGGCATGGCGGAATGTCATTTCATGGCGGAATATTAGGAGTTATTATTGCTTTGTTGTGGGCGGCACGAAAGGTTAATTATCCGTTCTTAAAGTTAACTGATTTGGTGGCGCCGGTTGTTCCTTTGGGAATATTTTTAGGCCGATTGGCGAATTTTGTTAATGATGAGCTATGGGGACGGGTGAGTGATGTGGCTTGGGCCGTGCGGTTTCCGCGGGGAGGGTATTTACCGCGTCATCCCTCGCAGATTTATGAGGCTCTTCTAGAAGGAATTGTGCTGTTTATAGTATTAAATTATTTGTGGCGATTTAAATGGATACGCGAAAAAGAAGGTTTGTTGTCGGCAATATTTTTGTTGGGATATTCCTTGTTTCGGGCGTTCGTGGAACAATATCGTGAACCTGATGCACAAATCGGCTTTTTATGGGCGGGTTTGACGATGGGACAGATTCTATCATTTCCGATTATTGCTATTGGTGTTTATTTGATTATCCGTTTATTTAAAAACGGCAAGAAGGCTTAAGAGGCAACAGTTGTAACGTTGTAATTAAAACGATAAGCCTTTTGCAAAGCATTATGTGCACGTTCGGTAACTTCAACGGCATTGAGGTCTTTGCGGGTTTTTTCGGAAACACATACCGAAATAGTTATCTTCAGGCTTTTTTTGTTGGTGAAAATAAATTCTGACGCGGCAATAGTGTGACGGATATTGTCGGCAAATTCTCGTGTGTGTTTGGCATCTTCATTCTTGAAAACCATAATCAGTTCAGATTCGTTATAGCGGTATAATTTAAAATCGTATGGCAATTCGCGGATTCTGTTAATCAGCATTTGTTCCAGAATCTGCATTTTGTGAGGACCGATAACGGTTAAAAGTTTATCACGGTTATCAATACAGAACAAGCCGATGGTATATTTAAATGGAAATTTGTTGTTGGCATGGGAAAGGTAAGAATTTTGGCTGGAAACATGATCTAAATAGTCATAGCGGTATTGGTGATACAGCTCCATTATTGCGGCAAATACCAAAATTAAAGAAAAAGCACAGGAAAATGTGGTCAGAGCCGATGGTTCGTTGCAATAAACCAAGCCGATTAACAGGCAAGAATCAGCATAAAATGTGGCAGTATTGATTAAGGTGTTATTAAGGCTGATGTCGGCCAGAATGGTTATTAAAGTAATCACCCATAAGGCTAACGACCACAACGGAACGGATTCCCACGCAATATTTATATAAGGAATTTGTAAAATGATGCTGCCGGCATGCTGAATCAGAAAAAACTGGGTGAGCAAAGCCAATAATGCGTATTGTCCAAGCCGCGAACGCAACTTAGTTAGCGGAAGAAAATAAAATGCTAAGAGGTTCAGAGGAAGAGCAAAGCAAAGGCATAAATATTCCGGACTATTGATAAAATCGGCCGAATCGCGCTGTTTGAGCCAATTGACAGCCAAATATGTGCAAAATCCCAGCAAAAGACTGAAGAAAGGCTTGGCCCGATTAGTTAAATAGAGAAATCCCAAACCAATAAATGTTATTGTTAAAAAAATATAGTGAATGGTTTGATTAAAACCGGTTTCATACGGGGCTTTTCCGTAAAACATTACCAATGCGACCGCACAAAACAGTGCGGGAATAAAAGATTTTTTTATTGTTGCAAAAACATCTTTTATATGATTTGTAATTTGACCGGCCATTTTAATTTCCTCAATGGCCACAAGATAAGTCAAAAGAGTTTAAATTTTATTTATACATTTTAAAATTGTGCTGTCACCGTATGAATAAAAGTGATATTTTTCTTTTATGGCATGCTGATAGGCTTTTTGCATGCGTTCGATACCGCCGATGGCACAAATCAGCATAAAAAGAGTTGATTTCGGCAGGTGAAAGTTGGTTATAATCATATCAATAATACGGAATTTATAGCCGGGAGTAATGAAAATATCGGTTTCACCACAGAAAGGGTGCAAAATGCCATCCGAATCGGCAGCACTTTCAAGTAAACGCACAGAAGTTGTGCCAACAGCAATAATACGCCGGCCCTGTTTTTTGGCTTGATTAATAAGATCGCAGGTTTGCGGGGTAATAATGCCGTATTCGGCGTGCATTTTGTGATTATCGGTATCATCGGTTTTAACTGGCAAAAACGTTCCGGCGCCAACGTGCAAGGTTAAAAAAACACGTTTTACCCCCAGATCATCGATTTCTTTGAGCAGGCGATCTGTAAAGTGCAGTCCGGCGGTAGGAGCGGCTACGGCACCTTCGTGTTTAGCATAAACGGTTTGATAATTTTCTTTATCATTATAAGGATTCCATAAGCCGGCAACAGGCTTATCTCTTTTGATATACGGCGGTAACGGCATTGAGCCGTATTGTTCCAACTTGGCGGATAAGTCTTGCGGCGGGCAGTTAAATTTGATTAATACACCGTCTTCATCGTCTTTTTGAATGACTTCGGCAGTAAAATCGGATTCGGCAGCAGTTATATCGGCAGTATAAAAACGAATCGTGTCACCAACGTGTAATCTCTTAGCATTTTTGATAAATGACCACCAACAAATACCATCTTCAGGGTGATAAAGGGTAACCTCAACCAACGCCGCGCCGCGCTGAGCGTATAAACGTGCCGGAATAACCTTGGTGTCATTAAATACCATAACATCGCCGGGGCGCAGTAATTTCGGCAGATCATAAAAGTGGCGATCAAAAATGCTGTCTTCCGTAGACAAATCAAGCAGACGCGAGTGATCACGCGGATTTGCCGGTTGTTTAGCTATTAAATCTTTATCCAATTCAAAATCAAAAATATCTACTTTCATGTTAAATCTTCCTCAAAGTTGCCTTTTTATATTATGATAAGCATCGGAAAGCAAGAGTTTTTAAGTTTGGCAATTTTTTTCTCTATTTGTCTATAACGGTTTTATTTTCGGTAAATTAATGACATTTTGAATTAAAAATTGAAAATAAAAATAAAATTTGACAAAAAAAGTGTTGCAATTGGTTAAAAAATGGTGTATATTCGCTTTACAAATGAGAAAAATGTATTGATAGGAGTTAAAAAAATGGCATTTGAAAACGTTGAGAATATAGTAGATGCAGGTGATGCAAGAGATGTTTTGCGTTATGCTTTTATGTATAATGCTGACATGGTAGAATATGCAGAAAGAATTTTACGCGATGCCGAACCAAACGATCCGTTATTGGGGCAGGTTGTGTATGATGAATTAGGCTCAATTGATATTGAGACAACAAAATATAAAAGTGCAGTAAATTATAAGAATCGCGCGGCAGCAACCAATTCGGCTGAAGAGTCTGTTGATGCGGCAGCTTCTGATTTTATGTCGGCTTATGAAAATCAAAAAATCGGCGCCGCGGAATTTGAAGAAGAAAATGAACCTACTTTAAGCGATTCGCAAGCCGCCGAAAGAAATTTCGATATGTTACTCAGCTCGTTAGATGAGTTTGAAAAAAATGAAGCATGGAAATCTCATGTTCAAGATTTATTGAATACGGTTGATTTCGTCGATAAGGACGGAAAGTCTGATGAGACAGTGCAAAATATGAGCGCTGAGGCGATTTGGAATGCGGTTAAAACCGACGTCTTGGTGAGACATACACTTGATTTTGACTGGATGCGGGAGCTTTTAGGCCGTGACGAACAAGCTAAAGAAGAAATGCTTGTTGAGGAAATTAAGAATTTATATGCCGAAAAAGTCGCTTCAATGGTGGCTGCTGAAAGAGCACGCGAGGTTATTGATAAGCAAGATAGTCAAGATAATGTAGATGAAAAAGACCAGAATTTTAATGATAGACTGCTGGATGTATTATCAAACGCTTCTTACTGGTCTTTAACCAACTTGTTACAAGAAAAACCGGAAAAAACCAAAATCAATGTAGATACGGTTTTGGCTTCGGTTAGCGATAGTTGGCGTAAGTTGGGCAATTTCATTTCTCACTTGAAAGAAAAAGGCTTTAATTCAAAGTTTGTTAAAAAGGTTGAAAACTATAAGTCTTCTTTCAATGAAAAAATGAAAGGATTTTTCGGTAAGGCATGGAGTTTTGCTAAAGAAGCAGCAAACAGCTTTGTTAATACCAAACATCAGTTCGCTTGGAACTTGGCGGCAACAGCTGCGGTAACTGCAGTTTCGTTGGCATGCCCGACAGCAGCAATTCCGGCACTGAAGGCTTATGCAATGTATACCGGTGCCAGTGGGTGTATTTTCCCGTTTGTTAATAAAAAAACGGCGAGAATGCGTGAAGCCAATAAAAGATTGAAAGCGTTACAGGCGCAGGAAAATGCAGATCCGGCAGCATTTGAGGCCGCTCAACAGGAAGCTGACAGCTGGAAAGGACGTAGAGGACTGAAAAGAGCTATATCGGAAGTGTTTACTTCGGATCGCGAAAGAAAGACTTACTACATCAAAGCAGCAACCTCTCTTGTTGTGGGTGGATTAACATACGGTATCGCCGGTTCAGCAGCCGGAACTGTTGCTAACGCCGCAACGGTTGCCGCTACCAGAATTAAACAGTCTTTAACCAGAGCCGCCGGTTCAGTCGGTGCACAATTTGCAACTTTAGTTAGTGCATATGTACAGAAAATTCGTCATCCGTCTGAAGAAGCGCAAAAATTTGTCAGACAAAGTTGGATCGGTTTAGGGTTGGGTACTGTTATTGCCGGTGCAGCAGCTTGGTGGCAAATGGAGCGTTTAGACAGCCTGAACGGTAATAATGCTGATGCTTTGGTAGGTCAGGAAGGTGCTGCTCGTGGCGGTGCTAATCCAAATAATGAACAGGTAACAGACAGCACTGCTACTCAGCAAAACGGAGGCCAAGCCGGTGATGTTGCACAAGATGCACCGCAATTAACTGAGACCGAACAGTTCTATAATGACTATGAAGCACCAATGGAATGGTCTGAAGACATGGGTATATCTGAGCGCGAATATAATTGGTTGCGTAAGACTTTGGGCGGTGTTTATGCAACTCAAGAAGGTGCTGAACACTTCAATACCACGCAAGTTGACAGTGATTTGATCTATCAGGATTATATGCGTAATTTGGCAACTTATATGCATGAACATCCGGAACAATTCGAAGGACAGCAACCGGTTAAAGTGTTGCACGATATTATGCAACGTCATGCTTTGTCAGTGGCAGTTCATTCCGACGGTGACAAACACTTAGTTGCGACATTGACTGCAAACGGCGAGTTTACTTATGGTAATCCGAGTTTTAATGAGCCGATGAATGCATGGTGGAAAATTTTGTGCAACAGCTATAAAAATGAACCGGCTGAAGGTGTTGATTTGAAGGCACCGTT
>CADBPX010000074.1 GCA_902796625.1 uncultured Pseudomonadota bacterium | reverse complement strand
AATCCGACGAGATAGTCCCTTGCGGGTGGTTTTTTTTTTTTTTTAACGTAACACAACCTGCGTTAGCAGGTAGATGTAGACAATCCTAAATCTTCGCGCTATACTACGGTTATGGAAGAAGTAAAGTATAGCAAACAAAGTTATATAGAATATCAAGGACGCGAAGATTTAGGACAAGCTTGGCTTGACCTAAAATGATACCACCGGCGTGAGCCGGTGGAGTTTCATGAAAAAGCTGCCGAGGTTTTCGGCGGCTTTAAGTTTTTTTTATCGTATAGTTGTAAAGGTTATTGTACAACTTTTACCGTCGGGTAGTTCCTCAACTTTTGTTGATGTTCCATAACCTTCAAGAGGGGTTTCTTTGATGTTATCACAAATACCAGACGACATTGAGTCATAGCGAACTATGAAAGTATGACCAAAGCCAGAAATTTGTACATCAGTATTGTCGGCGCTGACTAATTGGCCGGGATTTACCGAAAGCATATCTTCCGGAACAACCTGCATTTGAATGGCTGTTTGATTATTCAAACCATTAAAGGAATCTTGTTTTTCATATAAGGTATTAATGTTGGAAATTATCATTGTAGCCTGATCAAGAGTTTTATTGGTTTTATATTTTATTATGGCATTGGAATAGCCGGCAATGCCGCCGACGGATATTATGCCAAAAAATAATGGTATTACAAAGTAGAATATAGCTAGCCATTTGCCAACTTTAACTTGCCGCGGGGTTTCGGTAACCGGAGCGCCGAAGCGATTGCTTTCAGCTTGGCCTTTAAACGCACACATAATCAGCAGGGCAAAATAGTATAAAGGTATAAAAATTATGAAAAAAGATGATATAAGAAAACTTTTGTTGGTTTCGATGCCGGTCTTATAAGTATAAATTGTAGATATCATTGTTGACATTGCTGCTAAAAAGAATAATACTACAAATGGGGCAATGATCCACGTTAAAGCGCTTTTGTTTCTATCGTGTAAACGACGGACGATTATTGCTATAAACGGAATAATCGTCGCAAAAGAAAAAATGGTGCCGAGAATGTTGATTGGCGGTAAAAAGGCGACAATAATACCGAGAATCAGTGAAGCTAAAAAATAAGTAATCAAAAATCCCCAAAAATCGTAACGTGATGTACGATCCTTAAAATTAAAATAGTTTTTGTAAGCTTTAAAAAAAGCTTCAATAATGTTTGGGGCGGAAACATTATTATTTTCGATTTCAGTAGTCATTATATTTCCTTTCGTAGGTTGTTAAATATGAAAAAGGCTAACAAATAATTGCAGTGTTGTCAAATTTTTTAAATTTTATAATAACTGTATTGACAGTAAAAAAATTTTTTTATACCCTGACTAGAGTGTGTTAAAAAAAGAAGTATTTATGATGAGTGCAAGTGAATATAATTTTTTCTTAAAGAGTGCTGTAAATGATAATTACGGCACGCTAGGTGCTTGCATTATTTCTCGCATAATTTTGATTAGCCTGATCATTATCAGCCTCTGAGCATTTTAACTTGTGTGATGGAAATGTGGGTGCTCAGAGGGTGAGCAAACACTTTCCGCTTGTGTGTGTTTTATGTATAAATCAGGAAATAAAAATGAATAATAATTTAAATGATGTTGTGGAACAGGTTAATGCGGCTTTTGCGGAATATTTTGCTTTGGTCGATGGTAAGAAATTTAAACAATTTTATTATGATTGGCATGTCGATAATATGGTGGCGCCGTTTGCCGGTATGGTTGAATATTTTGCAAAAAATTACGGGAGCGAGGCCAAGGAAAAATTCCATGAGTTTGCCCAAGATATGGCACAATGGCTCAAGGATTATGATGTTGATAAGCCGCAATTGTCTAATTTTAATGTAAAAAAATATGCCAATACCAATGACGGAAAACTGAGAGCTATGTTAGACGGAGTTCGTACTTTCGGATTTGAATTTCGGCAATTTGTGTACAGTTTCGGTACCAAAGAAGACCATAAAGCCGAGTTCGGTTATTGGCCGATAAAAACTAATATGCCTTATTCGAGCAAGCATGGATTGATGGTGGCAAAAAATGTGGTGGAATTTTTAGATGAACACTTTGCTGATTTTCAAAGAGAAGTAGATGTTTATCGGGCTGCGCAAAAAGGCGTTGATGAGTATTTGCGTGCAGCAGTGGTTAAGCAGTATGTTTATGCCGGAGATTATAATTACGAAAATCGCAAAAAAGCTATAAAAAAACTGCATGACTTACGCAATCGGTTGAGTGTTGTTTATCAGCATCATGATAAGTTTTCAGCTCAGCAGGCCGATCTGTTTCAAAAAGAACAAACCAGCGTGCCGGCAACTCGTAAACAATATTGGCCGAATGGGTTTGAGTTGGAGTTCTATGTGCCGGAACAATATAGCGACTATCATGTATTAGCCGAGTACTTAAAAGAAAAAAATCAGTGGAAAAAACTGTATTTCAGCAATGCCGACGGCGCGGTTTATAATGATAAAGAAGCTGCCGGTGTGATCATGCGTGATGAAAGTTTAACTCCGTATGATGGACTGTTTCCGGTGGAATTTGCCAGTCGGGTAATGCGGGATAAAAATGATGAAAAAGATTGCTTGAAATTATTCGATGCGTTTACGCAAGGTCATGTTAATAAGCATTGTTCATTGCATCAACACTTGTCAAACGAGGGCTTTGATTTAGATGTTTATAAACGTTTGGTTAAACGGATGATGCAACATGAAGATGAAATTGTCGGGGCATTTGCGGCACCGGAGCGAAGAGATAACAATCTGTTGTATGCAACTTATATCAGCCGTAATTTAAGTGCTCAGGGTAAAAGAGATTATCCGTTCTTGGTTCTGATGGTAGAAATGTGTGATAGTAAAGAGCAACTTGAAGAAATGGTTTCTTTCGGCAATAAATATAAAACACTCAATATTATGCCGAAACATACCGTGGAAATGCGGGCAATGAATGCAAATTTCAATAAAAAATTTGTTGAAGCATATCTGCAATTTAATCGAGAATTTGTGGCGGCCGCGGTAGAAAACAATCCGCATCATGTTAATCGATTTTTGCTCAATAAATACACGTGGTACAATAATGAAAGCAGTGATGATAAAACAGTTATGCATGAGTTACGCTATGGCTATGACTTTGTTCCGCACGATTCATATCGACCGATGAAGCGAGCTGTTTCCGAAAGCCTGGTGCGGCAGGAACAAGATTACGCCCGTATGGTGGCACATGCATTGGAATATACGAAAAAATTACGTTATTACAATACGAGTTTTAAAAGGGTAAGAGAGGCCGGCGGTTATGGCAGATAAAGTTTTTGAAACCATAAATGAAAAATCTTCAAACGAATTGTTGCTTACATGTGAACATGCCGGAGCTTCGATTCCTTATGAATACAGAACATTGGGCTTAGAGGCGGAAAAGTTTGATACGCATATTGCTCGAGATAAAGGGGCAAGGGAAGTAACACGTTTGTTGGCACAAAAGTTGGCTTGTCGGGCCGTGTTGGGCAAATATTCGCGCTTGCTTATTGATTTGAACCGGCGGCCGAATGAACAAGAGCTGATTGTTGAAAAAAGCGATGGTGTGACGGTGCCGCTTAATCAAAATTTATCTCCGGAAGAAAAAAATCGACGCTTGAATGATTTTTATTTTCCATACTATGCGGAAATAGAGCGGCAAGAAGATGAGATTTTGAAAACCGGAAAAAAACCGGTCATTTTTTCGGTTCATAGTTTTACACCTCAACTGCAAGGCGGGGATTATCGCCCGTGGAATGCCGGTATTTTGTGGCATCGGGAGAATCCGTTTGCGCAGTTTGTCCATCATGAATTGCAGAGCAGAGCCGATAAAAATATCGGCGTCAATGTGCCGTATGACTTGCGGCAATATAATACCGGTGCGGCAGTAATTTGCGGAGAAGAAAAGGGGTTTGAATACGCCTTGATTGAAATTCGCGATGATGAATTTGATAATTTGGAGAAGGGTGCTGAGTGGTGGGCTGATAAGTTGTCGGTAATTATCAGCGAATATCTAAAACGTTACTGAACTTCCGGCGGTGTTTGCTGAATTTTCTCAATCGGCGAGCGGAATTTCGTCAGTGCCTCGGCGTTTTTCGGAGTCCAATTTATTGAAGGATCATTTAAATCTACCCATCGCAGTTCTTTTTGTTTTTGCGGTTCAATAACTTGCAATAGGGAAATGTCTGTCGGACGGCAGGCAAACCAATGCAGTTTGTATTTATTGTTACGGATTGTTCCCAATTTTTGGATAATATCAATATTTAAATTGGTTTCTTCTTTGATTTCACGGTGCAACGCCGCATTTAGGCTTTCGCCGGGTTCAACTTTACCTCCGGGAGTTACAAATTGTGTGTCGTCCGTGTTAATGACGTTGTTGCGTTGAGCAGTTTGTGCTAATATTTTGTTGCCGTTAATAATAACCGCACAGACAACATCTTGATTGTTGCCGTTAAGGCGATTGATAACTTCCCAATAAATAAAGTCATAAATATCTTTTAAAAAATTGGTCATTTTTTTCTCCGTAAAAGTTGGTAGAAACATTTTATTGGTAAGATGTCGCAAAGTAAAGAAAAAGTTTTTGAGAATTCGGCGATGCGATAGTTACGGCTAATCTCGAAAGCCAAACATTATGTTACAGCCGGAGTAGAGTGTATCGCATATTGAACATGGTTTAGCCGCAACGCTCGGCGAAATCGGAATATAGTCTTTGGTAGCGTATAAAAATCGGTCATTGTCTTGAAGAAGAAAGCAATTATTAGTGCATTCATCTGCTCCGTTAACATAGTCTCCATCATTACCGTTTATGGTTAAAACATAAATACCGATGTTGTTCCAATCTTTGGTTGCCAATTCCATACAAGAATCTTTATCTAACCCGCTATAGGCAATTATGAAGGCTTTTTCATGAATATTTTGTTTATGCAACCATCCATCATCAATATTGGCTCCAATCCAAATTCCACCATTGAAGAGGTTTTTTATATAGGTGTTAACTCCGTCATTGCCCATTATGGGGGTATCTGTCAGCATATTTGGAGTTATAATGCCCATTCTGGCGAAGTTTTGCGAATTTTGTCGTGATGCATCTTCACAGCCTAAGCCACCGTAGGTTTTTTCATTTATAAAGATGGTGCGAATATTGGTGGCTATCATAGAGATTTCATCAATTGTTTTATTAATGCGCCATTTTTTCATCGCTTTACTGTATCCGGCAATGCCACCGATAGTTAATACGGCAATGATTGCCAGAACACCTAACATTTCTATCATGCTTCGACCATTTTGCGGATTTGTCATTTTTTCTCCTTAGTATTATAATATGTAATTGCTATCTTTCGTTTTTTTATACCTTTTTGGATATAAGATTTATTGTTGAGATGTTGCCGTATTACCGGTTTTGATTTCAATAATTTGGCCATTATTTTTAATTTGATATTCAATAAAATTATACGGAAAATCAATATTATTGCCGTGCATATAAAAGGTATTATTTTGTTCATTAGGGTTAACAATTTCAAAACCTAAATCATCGGCAATTAATTTACCTATTTGATAATGCGAGACAACTGCTGGCAAATGAGCCGAACGGTTACGCTTCATAAAAAACGGAACTTTACCTTGTTCAAGCAATAAGTTATTATGTCCCCAATGTCCGTTATAGTCAAATAATTCGCCATGGTCGGCAGTAACATAGATGCTGTATTTGCGATCTTTTGATATTTGCTCAAATGTTTTAATCATTTTTGCTATAACCATATCGACATAGAGCAGGGCGTTATCATAGGTGTTGCAATAGTAAGTAAATCTATCTTTGCTTTCAGCCGCCGGTTTGAATTTTTCAAATTCATCTTCTCGGCCTTTATAGCGACTTTCAAACGGTGAATGCGGTGAACGCATATGCAGCACAATAAAATTTTTACCTTCGGAAATATTTTGCTGTTGTAAAAGTTCAACCAAACCTTCATCCTGGCGTTTCTTAAAATATAGCGGGCGCATATCATTTGTAATAATGGTGTCAACATTTTTAGCTCCAAAACTCATGGTTAAGCGAGATTCTTGATTGGAAAGGTAATATGTTTTAAAACCGGCCGCTTTTGCCAAGCGAAATAAATTGGCCGTTTTAGCCTTTATTTCCGCCGCGTTTGCCGGCTCGCGAATTGTGTTAAAAAACAACAGGGTCGAGGTGGCGGTGGCAATGCCTCCCGATATTCCAATAGCCTGATGCCACTGAGAATCGTTATGTAAAATTTCCGCCGTTTGTGGTGCTGTATTGCGTTCATAGCCGTACATTGGAAGATGATGCGCATAGAGGCTTTCACCAAAAATCAGTAAAATGTTCTCAGTGTCGGAAGATTTTTCTTTGACGGTGTATGGTTGATATGAAATACTGACTTGCTGATAGCCTTGCGGCAAATAGCGGAATGTGAAATAGGAAAATGTGCTGATGCTGTTGCGCAGAGACGGGCGGGTTATGCTGGGTTGAAAATACCATAAATCTTTGCTGAGAGACCATGCCCGATAAGGTTTATGTGCGGCTAAGTAAAAAAGCAAAATCCATACCCAACTTAGTTTAATCAGCGGTTTTTTAATAAAAATCCATAAAGCTAAACCATATAAAATTATTAATAACGGAGATATATACCAAGTGTAACGTAAATAAGAAACATCAAATATATCTTTGCTTTCACGTGCTAAGTTCATTAAATTTTCCGCGTCAATCGGTGCAGCAAAATAGGCCATGTGGTTCAGTTGAATTAACTGCATCAGAAAAATAAGCAATAAAAAGAATATACATACAGTTTTATATGTAAGAGAGAGTAGTAAAC
The DNA here is from genome assembly GCA_902796625.1 of uncultured Pseudomonadota bacterium. Lineage (GTDB taxonomy): Bacteria > Pseudomonadota > Alphaproteobacteria > RF32 > CAG-239 > RUG410. The sequence goes on along the minus strand of CADBPX010000074.1, from coordinate 576 downwards.
CGAATAAGACAACTCCGCCGGCAAAAAGCCATTCAAATTTTATAGGTAAATCAGCGGCAAATTTAAGTACAAAATCAGGAATAAAAACAGCTGCGAAAAATAGCAGAATAAATAAAATATTGTATATAAATTTCCGATTTTCAATAATCGGCAGAAGATACGACATTTTCAACATTATTCTACTCCGCAAAATATTATTAAGATAAGCAAAGTATATGAAGAAGAACTTATTAAGCAATAATATTTTATAATTTATGCATAAAATAAAGTCTTAAAAAACTTACAATGAAAAATGTGCCGCTAACCTTTAAAACAAAAAAAGCTCCCCTAAAGAGAGCTTTTTTTGTTTTAATTGGAGCGGGCAATGGGATTATCCTCACTGCGTTCGTTTCACTGCGCTCATCGGCAGATCCGACCGGCACATTCTCATGTGCCTTTCGCTTGTAGTCGGACCCACTTTCTCGTGGCTCCTCATCCTCTGCCGCTAACCTTTAAAACAAAAAAAAGCTCCCCTAAAGAGAGCTTTTTTTGTTTTAATTGGAGCGGGCAATGGGATTATCCTCACTGCGTTCGTTT
>CADBPX010000073.1 GCA_902796625.1 uncultured Pseudomonadota bacterium | reverse complement strand
TCGCGGGTTGTAAATCCACTGTGGTCTACTCCATAGCTGTCAATCTCATCATCTTCACCCACGGAATAACCCAGCTTACTCTTATATGGTTTTTCAAATCTCATATTTTATTCTCCTTTTTTAATATTACACCATGCTCTTTGCGAGCGTTATTACAAATAAGAAGAATATTACACAAGATAAGAAAAGTCAAGTGAAAAATAAGAAATATACAAGATTTTTATTATTCTTTTTTCAAACAAAAAACTCCCCCACCAAGGAGAGTTTTTGCTCTAAATCTACTATCATTTTGCAAGTTGCGGAAATCCTTCTGTCTGGCGTAAACCTTCCGTCAGTGCCATTGCGGCGGAAACTGCCATATTTATTGAGCGTGCTTGCGGATTCATCGGAATCAGCAGACGCGCGTCAACAGAATTATGCACATTTTCCGGTACTCCGGCACTCTCGCGCCCCATCAGAATAATATCATTTTTCTGAAACTTAAAATCTAAAAAAGACTGCGCACTGTGAGTTGTCATCAACACCAAACGGCCGTATTCTTCCGGATGAAGCTGACGATACTCTAAAAAATCGTTCCACGAATTATGACGTCGATACCGCACAAAATCCAAATAATCCATACCGGCACGACGCATTGCTTTTTCATTAAATAAAAAACCGCAAGGCTCAATAATATCAATTGCCAAATCCAAACATGCTCCCAAACGAAGCAACGTTCCGGTATTTTGCGGAATATCCGGCTGATACAGAGCCAAGCGCATTTTTATTTTTCCTTCAGCAACTCTTAGCGACTCTTATTGATTATTTGCCTGTTTTGCTTCCTGCATTTTTTTTGCATGATACAAGGCAACAAAATCGATCGGGCTGATCATCATCGGCGGCAAACCTGCGGCTGACAAATTGGAAGCGATTGTGCTGCGTACAAATGGGAACAGTAAACGCGGCAATTCAATAAATAACACCGGCTCCAACTGTTCTGCCGGTACATTAACTTCGGCAACACAGCCATAGGATAATTCTATGATGAATAATTTCTTCTGATTTACATCAGCATCCATTTTAGCAATCAACACAACTTCATAAGATCCGTCATCAAGTTTGCGATTTTCCATATTAATATCGACATGAACTTCCGGAGCTTTATTCATTTCGCGGAAAATTTCCGGAGCCATCGGGGCTTCCAAAGATAAGTCTTTAATGTATTGGCTATGAATAACCAAAGCCGGCTGTTGATTGTTTTGATCGTTTTCCATTTTTATCTCCTTTAATTAATCTTATATACCAATAATACGAAAAAATTTAATCGTCAAATATTTATATTGATAAAATTTTTATTTGTTATATATTTAGGTAAATTTATTTTGTAAAGGTGAAAAATGGTTTCTTTTGTAGATATAATATTTTTAATGATTGTAGTCGCTTTTTTGTTTGCTCGTTTATACAGCGTTTTCGGTTCACGCAGTGAAGAAAACAATATTCGGGTAATTATCAAACCGGCCGACAAGCAAGCGCGCAAAAAATTGGAAGAAAACTTAGAAAGCGTACAGAGTATTATTAAAGAGCACGCTCCGAATGCCGAATCTATAGTAATAGATTTGGAAAATATGTCGGAACAAGATAAGTTGCTGATGCAAATTCCGAATTTTAACAAAAACGGTTTTATCAACAGCGCCTGCAAAGTTTTTGAGATGGTTTTACAGGCATTTTACAACGAAAAAATGGAGTCTGTTCGTAATTTGTTAAACAAAAAAGTCTATGATTCATTTAACGATGTAATCAATTATCGTCAGGATAACAATATTACCTCGGAAGTTGATTTTATATGCTTTGAAAAAAGCGAAATAAAGGATGTAAAAATATTAAAAAACAGTGTCAAAATAATTATGGAATTTGTCAGTCGTCAGGTTAATATCCTACGCAATGCCAAAGGAGAAGTAATTGAGGGCGATGAAAATTTTATTCAGCAAATTACTGACACGTGGACTTTTGAAAGAATGTTAAATGCTAAAACAAACAATTGGACACTGGTTTCAACCAAAAAACAAGCTTAGCCTGAGCCTTGCATTAATACTTATTATGGTACTCGGCGGCTGCCTGAAAGATAAAGGTTCGGATGTTCATCCGGCGGCTACCGGCGAAGTTAAGTTGCAAAAAATAACTTTTGATGATTTAAGCGGTTGGAAGCAAGAAAATTTTGCGGAAATAATTCCGGTATTTGCAAAAAATTGCCGACATATTCTGAATAACAAAAATACTTATATTTACAATTCACAAATAAAAATAAAAACAGCTGACTACCAGAATATTTGCCGAAAATTCAACAGCCGAAATCCTCGCCTCGGAGCCGAAATGAAAAGCTTTTTAGAAGCAGAATTTGTGCCTTATGCCGTAGCAGATAAACAACGAAGCGACGGCAAATTTACTTCTTATTATGAAGCAACAATTCGTGCTTCCCGTCAACAAAGTGAACGCTACAAATATCCGATATACGGCAAACCGACAGATCTTATAGAGATCAACCTGCACGATTTTGATGAAAATCTGCCTAATACCCGTCTTGTCGGGCGTGTTTCCGGCAATAAATTTATTCCGTATTATAATCGTCGTGACATTGAGAAAAACGGTATTAATGCTCCGGTTTTGATGTGGGGCGATGATCTGGTTGATATTCATTTTATGCATATCCAAGGCTCGGCTATTGCGCAAATGGACGACGGTAGCGAAATGCGCATCGGTTATGCTGATAGCAACGGACGCAAATTTAAAGGTATCGGCAGTATTCTTCTGAATAAGGGGCTAATCAAACCAAGCGAGGCATCGATGCCGAAAATTCGTGAGTGGCTACGGCAAAATCCGCAAAAAGCCGCCGACTTAATGGCCGAAAACGAAAGATTCATTTTTCAGCGTTTAAGCGATGCCGACGGACCGGTCGGAGCTATGGGAATATCATTAACTGCCGGCCGCAGTATGGCTGTTGATAATCAATATATTCCATTGGGCGCAATGCTTTGGTTGGATACTTATAATCCGGATCATCAACCGATTCGTAAAATAGTTTTTGCCCAAGATATTGGAAGTGCGATCAAAGGGATTGTCCGCGGTGATTATTTTTGGGGGCACGGTGAAAAAGCTTTGCAACAAGCCGGTCGCATGAATTCAGTCGGTAAATATTATATTTTAGCTCCGAAGTATACGGAATTGAAAGTAAATTAATGCCGATAGATAAAGAAGATCAGCTTTTTTGGCAGGAAACGGTAAAAGATATTACGCCGGTAGCACCATTGCACAGCGTGTCGGATGAAAATTCTACCAAACCGGTAAGGATTGCCGTTCACCCCAAACGCTGTTATGCCACACGGCAAGAATTTTCCACCTACTCAAAAAACTTAGAAGACTTGGAATTCGGCGGTATTGATAAAGCGACATTGCGCCGCTTTAAACGGGAAGAATTTCCGGTAGAAGCAACTCTGGATTTGCATGGTTTAACGGAAGATGAAGCCTTTGAAAAAGTAGATAACTTTATTCCTTTTTGTTTTGCGCAAGGAAAACGTTGTGTAATAATTATCACTGGCAAAGGGTTAGCGGTTCACGAAAATGATGATATTTTCACGACTAAGGGAGTTCTGAAAAAACAGGTTCCGCAGTGGTTGAATATGTCGCGTTTACGGGCTCTGATTTTAGTATATAAGCATCCGTCCGAGCGATTAGGCGGCAGTGGCGCACTATATATTTTACTGCGTCGCAACAAAGATATTTAACAAAAAAATTATTTTTTTGCATTTTTAGACTGGATTTGCCTTTAAAAATGTGCTATATTACGTTTTGTTTTCAAGATTAATTTGTTTTTTGAGGAGCTATTATGAGCATAAAAAAATTACCGTCTATAACCTTTAACACGGGTGAATATGTTGTTTATCCGACGCATGGTGTCGGCAAAGTTTCTGATGTTACCAAACAAAACATTGCCGGTTCGGAATTGGAACTTTTGGTAGTTGATTTTGCCAAAGACAAAATGACGTTGCGCATTCCGACAGCAAAAATTCAACATGTGGGGTTACGGAAGATTTCTGACGAAAAAACAATGAATGAGGCTTTGACTACCCTTCAAGGTAAGGCAAAAATCAAAAAAATCATGTGGTCACGCCGAGCGCAGGAATATGAAAATAAAATCAATTCCGGCAATCCCGTTGCCATTGCAGAAGTTGTCAGAGATTTGTACCGCAATGAAAATGTTGCCGAACAATCCTACAGCGAACGTCAGATCTATGAACAGGCTATTGAACGCTTGGCCAGCGAAGTTTCTGTTTATAGTAATTGCTCAATAGATGAAGCCAACAAAAAACTCTTGGACATTCTTTCTCAAAAAGAAAACAAACTATAAATTAAGTTTATAATTTTCTTGATATAACAAGAACCGTTGCTCTGGTTAGCAACGGTTTTTTTGATAACAGAAAAATTGTAGAAACTTAATAACAAAAATCTT
>CADBPX010000072.1 GCA_902796625.1 uncultured Pseudomonadota bacterium | reverse complement strand
TTTATTATTGTTGATAATGAAGCTCAAGCTCTTTTAATGGAAAATGATTTAATTAAAAAATTAGAGCCGAAATATAATATTTTACTTAAAGACGATAAAACTTTTCCGCATTTAATGATTAATATTCAAGAAGAATTTCCGGCGTTACGTAAAAGTCGTGGGGCACGCAAGGATAAAAGTTTGTATTTTGGACCGTTCGCCAGTGCCGGCGCGGTTAATAATGTTATGGATATTGTGCAGAAAACTTTCAGACTTCGTTCGTGTCGTGACAGCGTTTTTTATAATCGGGACCGTCCGTGTCTGTTATATCAAATTAAGCGTTGCTGTGCTCCCTGTGTTGGGCGTATTACTAAGGAAGACTATCGCAAACTGGTTGATGAAGTAATCCAGTTTTTAGAAGGGAAAAATGTCAGTTTAAAAGAAGATCTTTCGCAAAAAATGGCGCAGGCCAGCGCGGACCTTAATTTTGAATTAGCGTTGGTTCTGCGCGATCGAATTCAGGCACTAAGTGCCGTGCAGAGCGGACATAACGTAGAATATGCAGCCATTCAATCGGCAGATGTTGTGGCGGTGGTGAAACATAAAAATATGGTTTGTATCGAAGTGTTTTTTGTTCGCGGAGGACAAAATTGCGGCAATGTACCGTATTTTCCGAAAAATGCTGCCGAAATGTCAGAAACTGAGATTTTGGAAGGTTTTTTGAGTAGTTTTTATGCCGAACATGCCGTACCGAAAGAAATTTTCGTTTCGCACGATGTAGAAAATAAAGTTTTTTTGGAAGAAGCTTTGGGGTGTCGAATCAATTATTATCAGAAGGGAAATAAGGCCAAATTAATATCTCGGGCACGAGAAAATGCTATGGCGGCAATTGAGAGGAAATTGGCAGAAAATGCTACAATAGAAGCAAATTTACTGGAAATGCAAAAAATATTTAATTTGCCACGATTGCCGCGTCGTATTGAAATTTATGATAATTCGCATAATCAGGGGAGTTTTGCCATCGGAGCAATGGTTGTAGCAACTCCGGAAGGGTTCGATAAAAAATCATATCGCACTTTTAATATAAAATATACGGAAAATACGCATGATGACTTTGCCATGATGCAAGAGGTGCTGAAACGACGTTTTGAGCGGATGAGCGAAGAAAATCGTCCGGATGTTATTTTACTTGATGGCGGATTAGGACAGCTGCATGCAGTTCACGCGGCTTTACAAGATTATGATTTGAGCGGAATAACGATTATTGCTATATCTAAAGGTCCGGATCGTAATGCCGGCAAAGAATTTTATCATATTATTGGGCGAGAAAGTTTTGCACTGGAATATCGTTCGGCAATAGCTTTTTATATGCAAAATTTGCGTGATGAGGCACATCGTTTTGCCATTGGTACACACCGTAAAAAACGGGCTAAATCCATATATAAATCACATATTGATGAAATTGAGGGAATCGGGGCAAAACGCAAACGTGATTTATTGAATTTCTTCGGTTCGGTAGAACAAATTAAAGCCGCAAATGTGGTCGATTTGATGAAGGTTAACGGAATTAGTAAAAAAATGGCGGAAAAAATATATAAATACTTCCATAATTAAAAAAAGTGTATATACTGAACACAGATTAACGTTAATTATGAATTTTAAGGGGGTTCCGGTGTATAATTTGCCAAATATGTTAACTCTGTCACGGATAGCGGTTATTCCACTGATATTCATGTCTATTTATTTTCGTTCGTTTTCGTGGTCAATGTTTGCGGCAATACTGTTTGTGATTGCTTCAATAACCGATTATTTTGACGGTTATTTGGCGCGAGCTCGAAATGAAACTTCGGCCTTCGGTCGCTTGCTGGATCCGATAGCTGATAAGCTTTTGGTGGCTACGGCTTTGGTGGTTATTTTAGCTAAGCCGGAGATGTACTCATTGCAGTTGACCGTGATACCGGTGTTCGTGATTTTATGTCGCGAGATTTTAGTTTCAGGTTTACGTGAGTTTTTGCGTGAAGTTAATGTCGGTTTGCCGGTAACAAAGTTAGCTAAATGGAAAACCGGTTTTCAAATGACGGCACTGGCGATGATGTTGTTCCGTGAGTTGTGGATCGGCTGGAGTTATTGCGGCGAATTTTTACTGTGGGTGGCGGCTGTACTGACTTTTATTACCGGATATCAATATTATCAGCGCAGTTTGGAATATGTAAAGGCCGAGGAAGCACGTAAGGTTACTGATGTTAAAGAAGTTGTCGTAAAGGCAAAAGCGCCGAAGGAAAAAGTTGTTAAAGAAAAAAAAACAACGAAAAAACAAAGTAAGAAAAATGCAGTAAAAAGTTCGGCAAAATCTAAGAAAGTCACTGCTAAGAAGTCATAAGGCCGGAATTGAAATGATTCAGGATAGAGCGCATATTCTGGTTATTGATGATGATAATCGTCTGCGAAGCCTGTTGCAGAGATATTTGCAAGAACAAGGTTTTGCGGTCAGTGCCGCTGCCGATGCCGAGAAAGCACGGATGTTTTTGGGGCAATATAAGTTTGATTTGCTCATTGTTGATGTTATGATGCCAAATGAAAGCGGTATAGAGTTTTTGCATAAACTACGGAGTGAAGATGATGTGCCGGCAATTATTTTGACGGCAATGGGAGAAACCGAGGATCGAATTATCGGTTTAGAGGCCGGTGCTGATGATTATTTACCTAAGCCGTTTGAACCCAAAGAATTGGTGTTGAGGATAAATAATATTTTGAGGCGTGTTCCGCAAGCTAATAAAGGACAAAATATCTTAAATTTTGGTGATTGCAGTTTTGATCTGCAAAAAAAAGAATTTCGGCACAAAAAATCAGGTATTATTCATATTACACCGGTAGAGCAAGCTATTTTGAGCGTTTTAGGACAGAAAATTGGGCAAATTTTTACGCGTGAAAAGTTGGCAGAAATTTTGGGCTCAGGTCAAAGCGCCCGTTCAATTGATGTGCAAATTACACGATTGCGCAAAAAAATTGAAACAGATTCCAAAAATCCGCGTTATTTGCAAACTGTTCGCGGTAAAGGTTATATGTTGTTAACAGATTAGGAGGTAAGATGCATATTAGATTTCCCAAAAATATAGAGAGAGCACTGTCTTATTTGCGACAGAAGTTTTTACCGAAGTCTTTGTTTTTCAGAACAATGCTATTGATTTTTGTGCCGTTGATAGTAGTGCAAATAGTGTCAATTTATGCCTTTTTTGACGGCAACTGGCAAAAAGTGGGACGTAGGCTGTCTGACAACTTGGTGTCAAATATGGCTTTTGTAATGCAAATGCATGATGAAAATACGGAATTTAAGCATGTTCAACAAATGGCAAAAACTTTGTATGGTTTAGATTCATCTTTCTATGACAATGAAGTCAAGCATGAAGTTTGGCGAGATAATAAAAATAAAAAACATTATGTGACAGCATTTTTGGTCGAAGCTTTGCGTCAGCAATTTCCAATGGCCAATACGGAGGTTTTTGTAAATAATCACCATTCTAATTTAAGTATTTTGGTGGACACTGACAAAGGTCTGTATGAATTTAATACACCGGTGAAAAATATTTTCAGTAGTTCTATTTTCGGTTTTGTATTATGGATGATTGGAACATCTTTATTGCTGTTTATTGTGGCAGTGCTGTTTTTGCGGGTACAAGTTCGTTCGATTGCTCGTTTGGCCACGGCGGCAGAAGATTTTGGTAAGGGTATAAATACGCCTTATAAGCCTTATGGTTCAATAGAGGTGCGTCGTGCCGGCTTAGCTTTCAATAAGATGAAAGAGCGTATTTTACGGCAAATTTCAGAAAGAACACAAATGTTAGCCGGTGTTTCGCATGATTTGCGTACACCGTTGACACGAATGAAACTACAAATGGCTATGTTGCCGGAAAGTAAGGAAAATCAGGAGTTTGTTCAAGATATTAATGAAATGGAAAAAATGCTTGATGGCTATCTGGCTTTTGTCAGCGGTGAAGGCGGTGAAAAGCCGACATTTGTTGATATGAATGAGGTTGTTAGCAGTGTAATTAACAAATATCGCAAAAACTCCAATGCGATGATTCGTTATTCCACCGATTATGATGTTAGCGCCATTCAGGGACGCGAGCAGGCTTTGCGCCGTGCGGTTACCAATGTTATTGAGAACGCGTTTCATTATGGTAAGACTATTGCTGTTAAGCTATCCAGTGACGAAAAACATTTGGAATTAACGGTAGATGATGACGGGCCGGGTATTCCGGCAGACAAGCGAGAAGATGTGTTTAAGGCGTTTTATCGTTTGGAAGGCTCACGGAATAAGGAAACCGGCGGTGTCGGATTGGGATTGGCAATAGCAAAAGATGCAGTTGTTTCGCACGGCGGTAAGATTGAACTGAGCGATAGTGATTTAGGAGGTTTGAGAGTTCTCATCAGTATTCCCTTGTAATAAGCGGTTTAATCGCATAAAGCGGTATTTACGCCGCAGTTCATATACGTGGTAAATAAGAAATCTCCGTGTGTAGCGGAGATTTCTTTGTGTACAAGAGTGATATTAATTGCTTTTTAATGCAACATATGATAGATGTTACCGTGTATTATGTTTTTTATAAGGGTGGATGTAATGAAAAATAATCAATTTGGTCGTTCGATGATCGAAATGTTAGGCGTTTTAGCGATTATCGGCGTATTGTCGGTGGGCGGTATTGCCGGTTATTCTAAAGCTATGATGAAGTTTCGGGTTAATAAAACAGTGGATCAGATAGCTCATATTGCAACAAATGTGCGTGCTTTCTATTCTTCTCAAAGAAGTTATAGAGATATTACGCAAAAAGTTTTGTGTAAGGCACAGTTGGTTCCAAGTGAGATGAAAAGAGGAACGGCTGATTGCTCAAATACTACGGCATTTGAAAATGTTTTTGGCGGCATAGTTTCTGTAAATGGAAGTAGTAAAATAAATGCTAATCCTACTGTGGGCGGTGGAAGTGATTTTATGGCATTTGTTATTTCTTTTGAAGGTATACCTGAAGAGGCTTGTTTAGAACTAGCAACGTTGGATTGGGGAGCAAGTTCCGGTGATGGTTTAATGGCTCTTGGTGTAAATAGCCAAGTGTCAGGATATTATATAGGCCATTCGGGTTATGTAGGAAAAATGGGGAATGGATACGGTGTTGCTATTCCTAATGATGCCAACTATCCGATTCCGATGTCTCCTAGCAATGCAGTTAATGCATGCGGATCTAAAAGTAATAATACTATAAGGTTGAAATTTTATTAGATATTAATTAAACCGAATAAGTTGATGTTTTTTTTCGGTATAGAATTTTGCTAACATAATGAGGAATCCTGTTTTATATTGCAAATTTTGTGAAGGTATAATAGCGTATGCTTAGTTAGAATTTTAACGATTTAAGTGGAGAAAATATTATGAAGATCGAACAATTGGGTCGTTCAATGATTGAGATGTTAGGCGTTTTAGCAATTATCGGCGTATTGTCGGTGGGCGGTATTGCCGGTTATTCTAAAGCTATGATGAAGCACAATATTAATAAGACAATAGATCATATTGCGCAAATAGCCACTAATACGCGAACATTCTTATCGGAACAGAAAAATTATGAGGCAGTAGGTTCTGATTTTTTATGGAAGATCGCAGCACCAAAGGAGTTGCGTATCAGTACTAACCGTACCGGTAATGTCTTCGGTGGAACTACATGGATGAGATATAGTAGAAAATCTAAAAACGATGATAAAAAGGCTTTCATTCTTTATACAACGAATATTCCGGAAGAAGCCTGTTTGGAATTGGCAACAGTGGATTGGGGAAAAGGAGCAAATTCAGGATTGATTGCGTTTGGGGTCAATTCCGATGTTTCAGGAGTTTTTGTCGGTAGTAACGGCTCAGCTAAAATAGCAACTCCTTATAGTACAAATTATCCGATTCCGATGAAGCCATCGTCAGCGGTTGTTGCTTGTCAAGCGGGAACCAATAACACTCTGTATTGGAAATTTTATTAAATCTCTGTTAAATGACAGAGCAAAAATGGCTATTTTGCGATATCTAATAGTGACTATAACTAAAGTAATATATCCTATTTTGTATTGCAAAATCGGCAAAAATGTGGTAGTATAAGCGCAGTTTTAGAACTTTAACGATTTAAGAGGAGAATCATTATGAAAATAGAGCAATCCGGTCGTTCGATGATCGAAATGTTGGGTGTGTTAGCAATTATCGGCGTATTGTCGGTGGGTGGTATTGCCGGTTATTCTAAAGCAATGTTGAAGTTTCGGGTTAATAAAACTGTGGATCAGGTAACGCAAATTGCGACAAATGTGCGGACATTTTTCGGTTCACAAAATGACTATAGTGATATGAGTGTTAAGGTTTTGTGTAAAGCTCGGCTGTTGCCGGATGAAATGATACAGGGATCATGCTCAAGTATCAGTTTTAATACTCTATATCCGAAAGGTTTAGATTTTTTGAATTTGATGCCTGAGGCCTATGCTGCTTCGGAAAAAATGATAGGACACAACGATTATGCAAGCTTTATTGAAAAAGAGCGGAACTTAGGCGGATTAACCAAGGCTGCTGCCGCAACGAGTAGTGTTTCGTTTCGAAATGCCTTTGGCGGAGATGTAAGCGTTGTGGCAAGCGGCAAGTCGTCAAATGCCGATAGCAGAGCGTTTATGATAAGTTTTACCGGAATTCCTGAAGAAGCATGTTTGGAATTGGCGGTTTTAGACTGGGGTGCCAGTTCCGGTTCCGGATTGGTGGCGTTAGGGATTAATGCTACTGTTAATGGAGAGTATGTTGGCACGGCAAGTACTAATAATAAGATTGCCAAGCCTTATGAAGGTAATAATGCAAATAAAATACCGATGTCTCCGAGCAAGGCGGTTGAGGCTTGTACAACAACAAATAACACGCTGTATTGGAAGTTTTATTAGTTGTGTTACAAACGCAATAAAAGAAAGGCGGTGAAATTATCCGCCTTTTTTTGTGATATTATTCAAGAATTGATGATGGTAATGTGTTAATAATGCACTTGTAGCAGCGTGGGATTAAATTAATTCGAAGATCGCTTGACCAAACCTGACGGTTTGGAGCGATGACAGTTATTAGTTTATATTGTCACCCCTCGGTGACGAAGTCACCGTCAAGGGGTCTGCCGCTTCTTTTTAAAGCATTTGAAGATGCCTTGACCTCACTTCGTTCGGAGGCATGACAATTAAATGAAAAGTTTAAAGGATTCGAAGATCGCTTGACCAAACCTGACGGTTTGGAGCGATGACAGTTATTTTTTGGGCCTTCGGCCTTAGCGAGCGATGATATTTATAAAAACCGCGTTGTGCGAGGAATGACTTTTATTTTTTATTGTTATGTCTCCGAACAAAGTGAGGTCAGGGCATCTTCTGATTCATTTTACTTTTTTTCTACATCTACGCCGTGCCCTGAGCAGGGAGATTTTACTCTGTATAAATGCGGCTTGGAATGACGTATTGGTGGAAACGTTTATTAACAGCATATTTATAATGGTGATGACAACGGTCAGTATATATCAACAAAACAGGGTAAAATTTAACAAAAATTTCATATACATTTAAAAAAAGTTATGATATAATGCTAGCAGAAGTTAAAACATGTTTTAAAGAGAGGTTTATTATGCTTAAAAAAGGAATGATTTTGAGCGTTGTCGCGGGCATAGCTCTGGTGAGCTGGTGTGCTTTTAATGCGGCCAATGCCAATGTCTGCTTTTTGCCGGATGGCGATTGCAGCACGGATAACACATCATCATTAGCTGATGGCGATAATCCGTGGAGAAATGGGGGTCCAGATCCTAAGCCAAATAACGATTGTAGCGGTGACAAAAATAAACCGACACCAAAAGAGTGCTATGATTGTGATTCATGTGTAAACGATGCTGGTCAAACCTTGTATAAGAATTGTCATATTAAAGATGGTTATGAAGTT
>CADBPX010000071.1 GCA_902796625.1 uncultured Pseudomonadota bacterium | reverse complement strand
ATTATGATGAATTTCAAGATGGGTTTATCAATGATGGCGATAATATCGGACCGCGTACGGATTTTAAGCGCTTAAAAGCATACATAGGTAAACAAGTTGCCGATTTCGGTATCGAAGATGAAGATTTGGAAGGTTATATTTATTCTTTAGAAACGGAATTTCGTAAAAATGCTTTTTGCACCCATATGGAGCCGTATTTTATTGGTAGTGATAAAGTTGTAGCCACAGCATTAACCGGATATTCACGCAATCCGATTTTTTCAATTTATTCAATGGTGCGTGAATGGTGTATGGCGTTGCATTTGAAATTTATGCATCCGGAAATAATGCGCCGTTTCGGATATCGCTATCAGTTTATAAAAAAGAAATACAGCGGAGAAGAAAGATTACGGCGTTTAATCGAATTTAGAGAAAAATATCGTCTGGTTTTCCAAAATGTTGGATCGTTGCGAGCTATTCATTCCAGTGTTTTTGCTTATACCTACCTCTATCTTAAAGCTGTGCAAACTCGCGAGGTTATGACGATGGAAAAATTTATTTATGATAATTCGTCATCGCAGATAACTTTGCTTTTGCAAGGTGAAACAATTCAAAATATAGATTTTCCCATAACCAAATATGTTGTCGAACAGCTTAAAGAAGGTGCATATGAGGATTTAATGGATGAAAACGGCGCAATTTTATGGGGGGCCGTATATGCGTTTGTTATGGAAGCTATAAAACATGTCGGCGGTCTTGATAATTTACGCTCATTTGGGTTTGAAGGCATTGAAGCGAACGCTATTCGCGCCTTTTGGAATAAGAGTGATAATATGCAGAAAATGCTCAAGATATTGCGGCGTCTGGCAATGGGAAATAATGATCCGATAATAAATCAGTTGATTGAGATGTGTGAGTATCGTTTGGGACGGCCGAATAAAGCCAGAGATAAAATGGAGCAGTTTATCGAAGAAACTCGGCGTATTATGGAACGTCGCGCTTATGAATTAACGCGTCCGCGAACCATGGCACAAGAGTTAATCGCTCGTTTTCCTTCGGTGTTTTTGGTTTACTTTCAATGGCACCATAATTTCCGTAACATCTATCCGCGTGTTCCGATTGAAAAGGTGCGTGAGGAACAGCAAAAACAAATCAATACCCAAAATAATCAGCGTCAGCAACGGCAAAAGTCTGAAGCTGATGACCATTTGCGCAATCGCATATATGCTGATGATCGGGAAAAAGTTAAGTTTAGGGAAGTTGCCCGTAAACGTGAGCTTGACGATAACTCCGATAGACAGGTTAATAGACGTCAGCAGGAGGAAAATCGCCGGCAAAATATTGAAAATGAGAACAGTTTAAGCTTGGTTATAAAAAATCGCGAACAATCACATGAAGAGATGTTACGAGAAACTAACGAGAAAAAAATGCCTCAAAATAACATTATAAACGAAAAAAATCAGCGACAAAATTCGCTATAATATTTCTAAAATTTTTAGTAATATTTGTGCGGATTTTTGTGGAGCATTTTTCCAGAAATTATCATATTGTTGTTGGCTGTTTTCACTATATGGTGTATCGCTGATTTGACGGATTACGAACAGCGGAACATTATAAATATAGCAAGTTTGGGCAATGGCGGCACTTTCCATATCTACGGCCAGAGCTTGCGGAAAATGTTGCTTTATTTGATGTAGTTGGTCATGGTCGGCAATAAATTGGTCGCCGCAGCAGATAAGACCTTGCCTAAGATCAGAAATTTTTTCTAAAACTTGCGGATTCGAATGGTAAACTGCCGGCAAATTCTGCACTTGCCCGTAGGCATTCGGTTCACCGCACCACACGTCATGATAAACTATATTTTTGCCGATTACAAAATCGCCGATATTAACACAAGGATCAAGTCCGCCGGATATACCGATATTTATGACTATATCCGGATGAAAATTTCTGATAATTTCGGCACATTTTAGAGCTGCATTAACCTTTCCCATTCCGGAAACAGTAGCGTATATATTGCAGTTATGATGCCGTCCGTGCAATATTTTCGGCAAAGTCGGTAGGTCGATTTTTTGAATATCCTCCAAGGCACTGGTGAAATATTCCAGTTCCACGTCCATAGCACAAATAACGGCAATATTTTTCATTGTTTTTCTCCTTCTCGGCTCCGCAGATTAAGGTATTTTATTGTAAATTACAACATAAATATTGACAAGCAGACTTATTGTGGCTTATATTTGCCGATGATGAAATTCATCAGTGTGGATTTAACCGAATTGTCCAGCATTAAATGGACTAAACAGGAGAAAATAGATGATTAAAACAGCAGAAGCGGTGTCATTAGGACATCCCGACAAGACCGCAGACTATATTTCCAGCTACATTTTAGATCGCTTAATTGAACAAGACCGTGATGTACGTTACGGTGTTGAGGTAATGATAAAAGATAATACGGTTGTTTTGGGCGGTGAAGTCAGCGGTAAAATAGATTTAAGTTCAACAGATGTGTACGTTAAACAAGCTTTGCGCGAAATCGGATATGATGAAACGTATGCCGCAATTTGGCAAGATAATGCTGTTAATATCAATAAAGTAAAAGTCATTAATTTATTGAACTGTCAATCCGCAGAAATTGCCCAAGGTGTTGATTTAAATGGTTGGGGAGATCAAGGAGTTTTTGTCGGCTATGCTTGCCGAGGTCCGGAATTAATAAATGCCGAATTGTATTGGGCGCGTCGTCTTAACCGTGCGCTATATCAAAAGGCGCGACAAAGCAATAATTTAGGATTGGATATTAAAACTCAGGTGACGATGGACGGTGATAAAATTTTAACTGTTATTGTCGCAATTCCGATGCGGCAAGACGAAAATCTTACGGATTTTATTGTTGCCCAATTAGAACAAAAACCGCAAAATATAATTATAAACGGTACCGGTAAATATACTTCACATTCCAGTATTGCCGACTGCGGCATCAGCGGTAGAAAATTGGCTTGCGATTTTTATTCAACAGCCTGTCCGATCGGTGGTGGTTCACCATGGACGAAAGATGCTACCAAAGCGGATTTGACGCTTAATATCTATGCACGGCAGTTGGCGGTGGAAAATTTGCGCGACAATGATGAGGCCTGGGTGTATCTGTCATCATGTATCGGCCGAGCTGAATGTATAAGTAATGTTTTGCGTTTGCGCAAAGGTAATTGCTATTGTCAACACAACTTGCAAATAAACGCTAATCCGCGGGAGTTAATTACAAAATTCGAGTTAAATAAGCCTATATATGCCGAGTTGTGCCGTAATGGCCTTTTTTCGCGTTTGACTGCAATTTAGTTTTGCTTTATCGGCAGATAAACCGTAAATGTTGTTCCGTTATAGCTGGTCGAAGTAACGGTTAGGTTGCCGTGATGGTGCATGATAATTTGCTTGGCAATACTCAATCCTAAACCGGTGCCTTTGATTTTCATATCTTTATGAATTTGCATACGATAAAATTTTTCCGTCAGGCGAGCCAGGTTTTCTTTGTCAATTTTAGCTCCTTTGTTGTTAAAAGAAACGCTGATCGCCTTGCCGGAAGCAATTTCTGATCCTGCGGCTTGCGGAATTTTTTCTACGACTTTCAGTTCAACCAAAACTTCCGTATGCTGTTGTGCGTATTTAATGGCATTATCCAGAAGATTTTGTACAATTTGGTGAATTTGTTGGTTATCACCGATGATTTTCGGTAATTTTCCTTGCTCGACGATTTTTATGTTAATAGAATTTTGAAATGCTTTAATTTTTAGTGCTTGTACGACGTCATCAATAACTTCCGCCATGTTAACTTTATCTTTCAGCTCTTTATCTTGTCCCATTTCTATGCGTGATAAAGAAAGTAAATCCTCAATAAGAGCAGACATATAGTCAGCTTGTTCCCGCATAATATTCAAAAAGGCATCGCGAGCATCGGCATCATCATGAGCCGTTGTCTGCAGGGTGTCAATAAAGCCGGAAATAACTGATAACGGCGTGCGTAATTCATGGCTGGCATTAGCAACAAAATCAGACTGCATTTTTTCCAAACTGAGAGCTTTTGTAGTATCATACAGCGAAACAACAGCAACAGTTCGACTTTGCGATATTACCGGTAATCTGTTTATATGGGCATAAAGGTGGCGGTTATTATGTTTTTTAGCATGAAATAACAAAGTTTCGGAATCACTTTTATTTTTTAAAACTTTTTCCACGGAGGCAATAAAAATGTTGGTGGCAAAAATTCCATCTATATTCTGCCCGATAATATTATTTCCCAAAAATTGGCGGGCAGCCATATTACAATTGGTAATATAGCCTTTGTTATCAAGCATTAACAGAGGATCGGGCACAGTATCCAAAACAGCAGCGCCGGAAATAGTTTGCGCTTTTAAGGTGTCGGTTTTAGAGGTCCAGAGACGATGAATTGAGGAAATTGCTTCGGCTAGTTCTTTTGTATCATGACCGGACAAACGTGTTTTAAGTTGAGGTTTTTCATCGTTAGCCAAAGAATAAATGTATTTTCGCAACGATTGCAATTCGTAACTGACCGGAAACAGGGCAAACATATTAAATATAACCACGGCAATGTAAACCAAAAAACAAGTAAGAGGTTCCATCAATTTAAGGCATAACATAAAGGTCAGAAATACAACAAACGGAAATGAAAGCAATAAAACACGTTTGGAAAATTCCGATTCTTTTTCAAGTTGCAATAAAGCCTTAAAGTAATTTTTCATATTTTTATTCCGTCGATAAATTTAATAAAAAACTGGACTCAAGTGATTAATATTGTAAAATGCAATAGGTTTAAATAGGCTTAATTTTATACGATGAATACAGAAAAAAAAGTATCGCCGGCGATGGCGCGCCTGTTAGAAATAAAAAAAGAATATTCGGAATATTTGATTTTTTATCGAATGGGCGATTTTTATGAGTTGTTTTTTGATGATGCTTTAGTAGCTTCAAAAGCGCTGAATATTACTCTGACCAAAAGGGGAAAAATTGACAATGTCGATATTCCGATGTGCGGAGTGCCGTTTCATGCGTATGAAAATTATTTGGCTCGCTTGATCGATAAAGGTTATAAAGTTGCAATTTGCGAACAAATTGAAGATCCTAAAGAAGCTAAAAAAAGAGGAGCAGGGTCGATTGTTCAGCGTGAGGTTGTTCGTCTGGTGACAGCCGGAACTATAACGGAAGATTGCCTTTTGAATGCCAGTCGCAATAACTACCTGTTTTGCGCTGTACAGAATGGAAAAAGTTTCGGTTTTGCTTGGCTTGATATGTCTACCGGTGAATTTTATACGCAAGAGATCGGTTATCGGCCGGAAACTGAAGTGGCAGATTTACGAAGTGTTTTAATGCGATTGGAACCGGGAGAAATATTAGTTTCCAATGAATTATTACAAAAACCTGATTTATTTCATCTTTTTAATGAATATAAAGAAAAATTATCCGTTTTGCCGCAAGCACGTTTTAAATATGACAGCGCAGTTAAAAATTTAACCGAATTTTATCAGGTAGAAACTCTTGACGCTTTCGGTTTTTTCAGCAAAGCAGAAGTTATCAGCGCCGGAATTATTCTGGATTATGTGCGAAATACTCAAAAAAGTCTTATGCCGCGAATTTCGGCTCCGTCAAAAGTTTTGACCGGAAAATATATGGAAATTGACGGATCAACTCGGGCCAATCTTGATCTGATTGAAGGAATGAAGGGGACAACGCTGATTTCGATTATTGATCGAACGGTGACTGCTGCCGGAGGGCGCCGATTGCGGTCTCAGCTGATGAACCCGCTTCTTGATATTAAAACAATTAATGAGCGTTACGATGCAATAGAATTTTTCATAAAACATGAAGATTTACGTAACCGCTTGCGTGAATTTATGAAGAGTATTCCCGATGCCGAACGCTCTATTTCTAGGCTGAGCTCCGGACAACAAAAGCCACGGGATTTGTATGCTGTTTTGTTGGTTTTGCAAGCTTTGCCTCACCTTAAAAATATGATTTATAATTGTGAAGATAAAGATCTGGTCAATGAAAATATGCCGTCGGCAATTACCGATATATTGAATAAAATCGGTCAGCACTTGCAGTTGGTGAATAATTTAAGCCGCGCTATCGTATCTGAAGATGATGAAGAAAGCGAGCTACCGGCGCATGTGCGCGACGGAGGCATTATAAAAAAAGGCTATAATGCAACATTAGATGCTCAGCGTGATTTGCGTGATCGGGGAAAATTATATATTCGTGATTTAGAAGAAAAATATCTTAAAGAAACCGGTATTGACGGTCTGAAAATTCGCAATAATAATCTGATAGGTTACTATGTTGAAGTGTCTAATAAATATACAACCCAGCTTCTAAGCAACCCGCTTTTTATCCATCGACAATCAGTATTGAATGCTGCACGTTTTACCACCGTTGAGCTGACTGAATTAGAAAACAATATCCGAAGTGCTACTGAAAGAGCTCTGCAAACGGAAATAGAGATTTTTGATTCTTTAACTTCAGATGTTTTGGCCGAAGCTGATGATATTATTCGTGATGCTCAGGCGCTGGCGCAAATAGATGTGGCAGCATCTGTTGCCGAATTGGCTGTTGAAAAAAATTATTGTCGTCCGCTGCTCGATGAAAGTACTGATTTTGAAGTAATTGAAGGACGGCATCCGATTGTTGAATGTGCTTTGCAAGTCGATAAAAACGGAAGTTTTGTCAGTAATGATTGCCGGCTCAATGGTGAAAATAATCGTATTTGGCTGATGACCGGACCGAATATGGCCGGAAAGTCTACATTTTTGCGGCAGAATGCCATTATTGCCATTTTAGCTCAGATGGGGTGCTATGTTCCGGCAAAATCTGCTCGTATCGGAATTATAAATAAGGTGTTTTCACGGGTTGGTGCTTCTGATGATTTGTCCCGCGGACGATCGACTTTTATGGTCGAGATGATTGAAACAGCGGCTATTTTAAACCGTTCCGATAGTCGTTCGTTTGTAATATTAGATGAAATTGGGCGGGGTACGGCAACTTTTGACGGTTTATCAATAGCTTGGGCGGTGGTTGAGTATTTGCATAATACTAATAAATGTCGCGCTCTTTTTGCTACTCACTATCATGAGTTGGTGGCTCAGGCGCAAAATTTGCCGGCACTGTCACTTCACTGTATGAAAACCAAAGAATTTAAGGATCAGGTCATTTTTATGCACGAAGTTGTTGAAGGTTCAGTTGATCGTTCATACGGAATTCATGTGGCTAAATTGGCCGGATTGCCGCCGGCTGTGATTAAACGTGCCGATCAGATTTTGCGTACCATCGAAAAAGAGAATCTTTGCAAAGATTCGATAAAAAGAATAGATGAATTGCCTCTGTTCAGTTATCGTGAAGAAACGACCAATGTTGCGGATTATTCTCATATAGCCGAAGCTTTGCGACAAATTAATCCCGATGAATTAACGGCACGTGAAGCATTACAAAAAATCTATGATTTGAAAGAACTGTTAAACGAGGAATAAAATGGAAGAAAAAGAATATTTTAAATATTACAGCCGCTTTGTTGATTCGGTAACTTCGGCAATTTCTAAGGATGATGAACTGTTTATCGGCAGGGTGCACGAGTTATCACAAAAACTTAACGGCAATTTTTCACGCTTGGATAATGCAATTGCCGGATTAGCCGGTGAGGCCGGAGAAGTTGCCGATGTGTGGAAAAAAATAAAATATCATAATCTTGAATATAACGCTGAAACCAAGGATTTGTTTATTAAAGAATTGGGTGATGTCTGTTGGTATTTGTTTTTAACTGCGCTGGCTTTAGATGTTCCGTTTGAAGAAATTATAAATCGCAACATTGATAAATTAAAAAAACGTCATCCTCACGGTTTTTCTGAGGCCTATATGGTCGAAAAAAAAGGGGCTTAAATGTTGCATACGGTCGGAGTTCTTCTAACTTTACCGTTTAATCAGCTGTTTGATTATCAAACGGATGAGAATTTGGCATTAGGGCAAATAGTCGAAGTTCCGTTTGGTAAGGAAAAACAGATAGGCGTAGTTCGCAGTTTGACAGGAAGTACCGATATTTCCGCTGATAAAATTAAGCCGATAAGCAAAGTTTTTGCCTTTCCGCCGCTGCAAAAAGAATTATTGGAATTTGTTGACTGGGTTGCGCAATATAATCTGGCACCGCGCGGAGCGGTTTTGAAAATGGTTTTGAGTGTGCGCAGCGTTTTTGAACCGTCTCCGATGACAACATTATATACATTATCCGGAAAAACTTTGGCTGAAGCAAAGTTAAAAAACTCTGATGCACGCTGGAGGGTGATGGATTTATTACAACATGCTCCTTATACTCGTCAGGAAATTGCTCAAGGGGCCGGAGTCAGTCAGAGCGTAATCAAGACGTTGATTGATGCTGAAGTATTAAAGCCGATTTATATTGAAAATAAAACCGAGTTTTTAGATCCGGTAGGCGATTATCAAAAAGTTGCATTGACGACTCCGCAAAAGGCCGCAGCTCAGGTTTTATGCCAAAAAATCGGTAACGGATTTTCCGTTACGTTGTTAGACGGGGTTACCGGTTCCGGTAAAACGGAAGTTTATTTTGAAGCAATAGCGCAAGCTATTGAACAGGGTAAACAAGTTTTGATTATGGTTCCGGAAATTTCCTTAACTGCACAATGGCTCGGACGTTTCCAACGTCGATTTGGCGTCCGTCCGGCAGTATGGCATTCCGGACTTAGTATGCGTGAAAGAACGCAAACGTGGAAGGCAATTATCGAAGGACGGGTTAAAGTGGTTATCGGGGCACGTTCAGCACTGTTTTTGCCGTATACCGATCTTGGATTAATTGTAATTGATGAAAGTCACGATCATTCTTTTAAGCAGGAAGATGCCGTTAATTACCAGGGACGTGATATGGCAGTGGTTCGGGCCAAGATTGAACATTTTCCGTTGATTCTGTCGACCGCTACACCGGATTTGGAAACTTTAGCAAATGTAGATGACGGTAAATATGACCGCGTTGTCTTGCAAAGCCGGTTTGCTAATGCGGTTTTACCCCAGATTAAGATTATCGATATAAAGAAAGATAAGCCGCAGAAAGGAGAGTGGGGCGTTTCATGGTTGACGCCGACTTTGGTTCAAGCATTGGAAGATAACATTAATCGCGGAGAGCAATCTGTTTTGTTTCTAAATCGCAGAGGGTATGCTCCACTGCTGATTTGTCGCGATTGCGGGCATCGGATGGAATGTCCGAGTTGCAGTTCATGGCTGACGGAGCATAAAAGTTCGCATAAGTTACTTTGCCATCACTGCGGCTATTTTGATGAAATTCCTTCGGTTTGTCCGCATTGCGGTTCAAAAGACGGCTTAACCGCTTGCGGTCCGGGGGTGGAACGAGTGGCTGAGGAAGCAATTATGCGTTTTCCTAATGCAAAAGTCGGAATTTTATCAAGTGATAATGCCACTTCTTTTGCCGCTGTGTCGCAGATAATTGAAAAAATGGAGCGTCACGAGATTGATATATTGGTTGGTACGCAAATTATTGCCAAAGGACACCATTTTCCGAATTTAACCTTGGTCGGAATTGTTGACGCCGATTTGGGACTGATGGGCAGTGACTTACGTGCCGCGGAACAAACTTACCAATTGTTGTCGCAAGTAGCCGGCCGTGCCGGCCGGGGCGATAAGAGCGGTGTTGTGTATGTGCAGACAACTTATCCTGACAATAATGTGTTGAAAGCATTATTGCAGAATAATCGCGATATTTTTATGGATTTTGAAAAGAAATCGCGGCGTTTGCTCCATTATCCGCCCTATGGAAAACTGGCGGCTATAATTGTATCATCAGCAAAGCAACAAGCTGCTTCGCGTGTTGCCACAGATTTGGGGCGCAGTGCTCCGCATACCGATTTTATTTCGGTTTTAGGGCCGGCACCGGCTCCGCTGTTTATGTTACGTGATAAATATCGTTATCGCCTGTTACTAAAAACAGCACGGCAGATAAATATTCAGCGCGTATTGCAAGAGTGGCTGAAAATGGTCAATATTCCCGCCAATGTTCGCGTTGAAATAGATATTGATCCATATTCATTTATGTAAAGCTGTTAGTTATTAATTGTCGAAATCAGAGTTAACAGCGATAAAAAGAACAGAGCCAGCGGAATTATGCTCGATGAGATAATGATATTGTGATTTCCCTCGATTCTGATGCAGTTTTCATAAGGTTTAGCGAAATATTCTTTACTTTTCAGCAAGCCGTTTGTTTCCCCATCAAACAAACGCTTCTCTGTTTGCGGTAAATTATCATTAACCGGAGTTATTCGTGACAAAATACTTTGAATCGCCGAATCGATATCTTGAATGTTATTCTGATGATCCATGATGTGTGCACACAGTTAAGATTAGTTCACTTTGCGTAATTCATCGTAAATTTCGATGAAATCTTTAACCTTTTCTAAGGCTGTATCCATGGATTCGGTGCCGATTCGCATATAAATCAGTTTAATTAATTCGGCCTTATCATGCGGTGAAAGAGTTGCTTTGCGGTAAACCAGCCAATTTTCGACATGTTCAATAATTAGGCTGAGTATATTGGCATTAACATTACCCTTGCCGCCGGAAGCAATCATCAGAGGCAAATCAGTCAGTTCTTGCTCATCAACCTTCAATATCTGAGCCAGTTTATGACGTTCTATTTCGCCGAGACGACGCGGAGAACCGTTTTTGATGAATTGTTGGATGTAAGCGATATTTTTACCGATAGCCAACGAAACTTGCGCATAATTCAAGCCACGTTCATTGATCAATCGAGCGATTTTTTTTCTGATTTCTTCTGTGTTTTCCATTTTGCACCTCTGATGGACATTATATAATATAAATCTTATATTGTAAAACGATATTTTTCTTGTTGACTAAATAATAATAATCTTATATTAATAGGCCAAGGAGGTAAATATGACAGAGAAAAAAACAACAAAAAAAAGCAAAGAAGCAAAAGAGTTAAGTTCGCAAAATGAAAGTGTTTTAGAAAAGTATTTGCGCAAAGGATGGTTGGATATGCCCAACAGTGATTTTTGCGCACAAGACCGAAAGCGCGTAGGCGAATGGCTGGCCAGAGACTTTTATCTGGGAGATTATAATGATGTTAAATCAATTGATTTAAGTCGGGAAAATATTGCTTCGACGAATCATTTGGGGCGAGATGAGGCGTTGTTTTATCGGAATCGATATTTAGAGGCTGCTAAGTCAATTCCGGCTGAGTTTTGGCCAGATGTCCGTTTGGTTTGTATTGAAAATAAGGAGCTAAAGGGGGACGAAACTGTTCCGCCGCAGAGCCTAATTAACAAGCATTGTGTATATCTTCATAAGTCATTGTTAAATATGGGTTTAAATCGCCTCATAAAGCATTATTTACAAAAAAATAAAAAAAGTTCTTGACATTTGGTCACTAATTTTGTAAGAAAAATATTAGAGTGGATAAAAGGGATAATAAAAAACGCAGAAATTAAAGAGATTGATTGTTGATCAATCTCTTTTTTTTAAGAAAGGATTAACCATGTTACACGCAGTTAACGATAGAATTATTGTTTTATTGGATAAAAAGCCGGATTCGCCGCTGTTTTTGCCCGAAGATTTAACGATTCGCAATCAAGGAGTCGTGCAAGATATCGGGCCGAATGTGTCAGAAGTGGCGGTCGGTGATCATATTATTTTCCATCGATTCGATGAATTGGAACTGCCGCAAGACAATTTGGTAGTTGTCAGGGAAAGCAGTGTGTTGGGAAGATATGAAAAATAGATAATGTTATTCGGCTCCGTAAAGGGAGCCTTTTATTTTAGGAGAAAATTTATGTCAGAAATACAAAAAAGCCGTAAGCAACGGCGCGACGAATGGGCCGCCAAAATTTCGGCGGCTGAAAAAAAATATTCGGATTATTATGATTTGATCAGCGAAATTCGTACTTACTACCGTAATGAAAATCGCCGAAATAAACAAAATATTTTTTGGTCTTCAGTGGAAACATTGAAGCCTTTTTTATATTTCAAGCAACCCAAACCGTTTATTGTGCGTAGTCATAAAACCACCGATGTTGTGGCTTCTGCGGCTTGCAAAATTTTAGAAAGGGCGCTGGCTTGGGATATGCAACAATTTGATTTTGACAGCGTGGTAAAATATGCCCGTAATGATTTTTTGCTTTCGGGTATGGGAATTTTATGGGAACGCTATAAACCAACTTTACGTAATATCGGTGCCGAAAAAATTAAAGAAAAAGAACAAGTCGATACGGTTTATGTCAGCCCGACGATGTTTCTTGCCGATACGGCTAAGGTTAACGTTTGGGAAGATGTCGAGTGGATTGCCCGCAAGACCTATATGACGGTAAACGAAGTTTGTGCAAACTTTACTCCGGCGGTTGCCGAGTATTTTACTCGCGGCTTTAATGATCAGAGCACAATTACGATTTATGAAATTTGGGATAAGCCGTCAAAAAAGGTTTATTACTTTTCTCCGGAATATAAGCCGGATTTTTTAATGGTAAGCGATGATCCCTTGCATTTAAGCGGTTTCTTTCCGTGTCCCAAACCGATTATGGCAACATTGACCAATGATGGAATTATTCCGGTTCCGGATTATGTGGAAATAAAAAGTCTGCTCAATGAGCTTGACGGGGTTAATAACCGTATGCGTTTAACTATGCAGGCCCTGAAAGTTTCAGGCTGTTATGATAATTCTTTTCCGGAATTGGCTAATATTCTGGATAAAGATGTGAGCCTGATTTCTATCAGTGACTACGAAAAGTTAAAAGAAGCCGGCGGCATCAGAGGTATTATAGATTTTGCCCCGATTGAACAGTATGTGGCCGCTCTTGGTGCTTTAGCCCAACGGCGTCAGGTTTTGGTCGAGGCAATTTATGAAGTAACCGGTGTATCCGATATTATGCGCGGTAATTCGCGGAGCGGTGAAACGGCAACTGCCGTGGCACAAAAAACTAATTTCGGAACTCTTCGTAATCAGGATCGTCAAAATGATATGCAAAGATTCTTAAAAGATTTGCTACGTATTAAGGCGGAAATTATTTGCGAACAATTTGCACCGGAATTTTTATTGGCCTTTTTAACCGCCGAAGAGTTAAAGGATCAAGAAACCGCTTTTCGGGCCGTTAAGCTTTTGAAGCACGATAAATTGCGGCAAATGTCCATCGAATTGGAAACCGACGGTTGCTACAATGAGGATAAAGAGGAAGAAAAAACTTTATCTACTCTGGAGGCAATAAACGAAATGATAAATAAATCATTTGTTTTAGTTTCACAGCAACCGGCTTTGTTACCGTTATATCGGCAAATGATTAACAGTGCAGTAGCCACTATGCCTAATGCTCGCCAGTTTGATGCGGTTATCGATGCGGCGTTTGAAAAAATTTCTCAAGAGCTGAATACTCCGGACAAACCGCAGCCGAATACCAATAAAGAATTTTTAGATTTGCAAAAGCAAAAACAAGATCAGGACTTTGCAATTAAGCAAGAACAGAATGCCTTAAAACGCGAAGAATTGAATTTGAAAAAAATATCTAAAATACAAGAGCTGAAAAAAGACGCCCTCAAGGTGTCCGATTCGGAAAATTAAAGTCATAACCTAATATTTTAATTAAAAGGAGAATAAAATGCCATTTGATTCACAAGGAAACTTTTCCCGCATATACAGCTGGGAACAAGATCGTATAAACGATATTGATATTGTCAGCGATCGTCACGATGAAGAAGACGACAATTTTGCCGCCGGCTTAAACAATTGTATGTTACGTGACGGTCGTTGTACCATGAGCGGAAATTTAAATATGGGAAATTTCCAAATTAAGAATGTTGCCAACGGCAATTCCAATTCCGATGCCGTTAATCGCAGTCAGTTAAACAGTGTTGACGGTAATGCTTTGCATAAAAGCGGAACGGAAACCGCCAGCGGAGCCAAAACTTTCAGCACCAGCGTTACAACACCGACCATGACGGCGACAACGCTGACGGCAACAACCGCCACAATTTCGGGAACACTAAATATTCCCGGCGGGCGAATTTGGATTGCTTAAAGGAAAATAATCATGTTTAGCTATATAAGGAAATTAATTATGAGTGTTATATCACATTTACATATATTAAAAAACGGTCAGGAGGAACAAGCTGAAATTTACAGCACCGTCAGCGAGTGTCCGGAGCCGAATTTGAAAGTTAAAGTCAATAACAGCAACGGTTATGTCAAGTTGGGAAATGTTGATGATTATTACGCAACGCGGGGGCGGGTTCACCGTTCGAGCGATAATAAAGATTATGCCATCTTGAAAAAGCATAAGGTTTCGGACTTTCCGAATTCTTGGGGTAACTTTAAGTATGTAACTTTTACAGCCGGATTAACTGAAGACGGTAATGATTGGCTGTATATCTTTTCAATGCATTTTGATAACGGTTCAATACCGTTCGTTGTACGAAAGAACGGCACGGCTATTGAGCGTAATGATAATTATTTTGAAAATAATACCAGCGATAAATACAACAGTGCTTTTTATTATCAAAATAAGTGGAATAATGCGGTTGCTAAGGACTTGAGTAATGCTTTGCGTTGGGAAGATATCAACGGTAATAACTATCGTTCTATGAGTTACACTTTAGCCACAACCATGAACTTTAATAACGGTAATAATACCGTTGTGGCAGATGATACCTTTACATCCGCCGTTAGCGGCGATCGGCTGACCATTTATAAAAACGGCAGTGTATTTAAAACATATACTATTTAGGAGAAAAAAATGACAGGATATATTAATAATAATTTGGTGGCGGTACGGCAGGGAGACAGTTTCGCTATCAATATTTGCGTTAGCGAGAACTGCCGGCCGGTAGATCTGAGTACGGCGCAAATCAGAATGCAGGTGCGCGACAATAACAACAGCCTGCTGTTTGAAGTTGAAGGGACACCGGTTGATGTTGAGCATGGAAAAGTTGCTTTATTATTAACTCCGGAGCAGACCAATATTGAGCTTGGCGATTATAAGTGTGATATTGAGCTGATACGCGAAGACGGGGAAGTTCATACAATTTTTCCGCAGAATATCAATCAAATTGGTACGTTAAAAATTACCGAGCAGGTAACACAGGGAGCATAAAAGCTCCCTTTATGACGATGTGGAGGGTTTGTTTTTACATTGCATAAAGGAGATAACAGATGATAGAAGATATAAAAGTTGTGTTATTTATTTGTTTTGCGGCCGTAATTTCGGCCGTAATTCGTTTTAAAACTTTCGCCCAGTTATGTATAGATGCTCTTTTAGGTTTTACCATGGGGTATTGTTCTTATTTGTTCTTGGGTTTATGGGTGGCTGACGGGGCCACACGCGGCGGATTTGTCGGTTTGATTATTCTTATCAGTCGTCCGTTGTATGATTGGGCTAACGGTTTTATCAGCAATAAGTTGTCGGAGCTGATTAGTAAAAGGTTCGGACAATGAAGGAAGATGATGTAGATATTTTGGCGCGCACCATATACGGAGAAGCCCGCGGTGAGGGGCAAGAAGGTATGGAGGCGGTTGCCTGTGTGGTGATGAATCGCTATAAAGATCATAAATGGTATACGGGATATGTTTTGCAAGATCAGCGTAAAATAGCCGATATTGCCCAGACATGCTTGAAACGTTTTCAGTTCAGCTGCTGGAATAAAAATGATCCTAACTATTGGGTGGTTCGCACGGTTGATAAAAGTAATCCGATTTTTCGGCAGTGTTTGGCAATAGCCGAACGTGCTGTTGCCGGTGAATTGGCAGATTGCACCAACGGGGCGGTATATTATCATACCAAACAAATAAAACCTCGTTGGGCTCTGTATAAGTATCCTTGTTGCGAGATAAAAAATCATCTTTTTTATCGTGAGGATTAGGAAACGGTTACAGAAAGAATAAATGTTCCGTTCGAGCCAACTATTTGCGGATATTTCAAACAATTTTGAGGGAGGTGAGAAATATGCCGAAGAAGAAAGCGTCGGCAACTTATTCTTATAATGACAGCCTGAAAATGTTGGCAAAATTACAACAAATGGCAATTGAGGAAGGTAATATTAATCTGGCCTTAAAAGCCGAGGAACTGAAATGCAAAATAGCTTCATTACAGGCTGATCGGGAAATAACGGAAAACAATGACGATATAACCAAAATTTTAGTGGATTTTACCAATGATAACCAAAATAGCCAAAATACCGGAGATATTTGCCCCGCTGCTTCGGCAAAACAAGAGGTATAAACTGTATTACGGCGGGCGAGCCGGTGGAAAAAGTTATGCTTTTGCCGACAGTTTGCTGATTTTGGGGCGTATGAAAAAATTGCGGATTGCGTGTATGCGCGAAGTACAGGAAAGTATTAAAGATTCCGTCCATAAGCTTCTAAGCGACCGGATTGCGCATTATCAGCTGACTGACTATAAAGTCACGGAAAGCCAGATTGTCAATAAGATAACCGGTACCAGCTTTATTTTTAAGGGCCTGCAAGAGCATAATGCATCCAATGTTAAATCATTGGAAGGGGTTGATATTGTTTGGCTGGAAGAAGCACAGAATATAAGTAAAAAAAGTTGGGAAATCTTAAATCCGACGATTCGTAAACCGGGATCGGAAATTTGGATTTCCATGAATCGGGAAACTGAAAATGATCCGGTATGGATGGCCGTCGGGGCACATCCGGATGAGCAGACAATAGTGGTAAAAGTAAATTACTGCGATAATCCGTTTTGTCCTGACGAAATAAAGTATATGGCTCAGAAATGTCAAAAGGAAAATCCCGAAGACTATGAGCATATATGGTTAGGTGCTCCGGCCACCGGCGACAGCCATAAGCTTATACAATATAAAACCGTGCGCAAAGCGATGGAAGATAAACTGATCAACACGACTTCTCCCTTGATTATAGGTTTAGATGTTGCACGTTTTGGCGAGGATAAGAGTGTGTTTTGTTTTCGGCGCGGGCGATTGTGTTCGGAATTTCGCAGTTTTTCCAAATTAGATAATGTGGCGGTGGCTAATCAGGCGACGCACTTTATTCGGCAGTATCATCCGGCGCGAATTTTTGTTGATGCCGGCGGTGTCGGCGGCGGAGTAATCGATATTTTGCATGATCGCGGATTTAAAAAAATTGTTCGTCCGGTGCTGTTCGGTTCCAAGGCATTGTTGGAGGAGCGATATCATAATCGTCGTGCCGAAATGTGGGACGAAATGCGTCAATGGCTGGAAAGTGAGCCTCAAGTGCAGATTCCCAACGACGAAACGCTCAGTGCGGAATTGTGCTCGGTTAATAAAAAGTATGATATTCAAGGGCGTTTGCAGTTGGAAGAAAAAGATGAAATTAAAAAACGTTTGGGACGGTCACCGGATATAGCCGATGCACTGGCTTTAACGTTTGCAGAGCCGGTATTTGATAGCGGCGAACAAAATTATTATGACTTAAAAGCAAACAGTTTGGAAAGTTTATTTCAAACTAAATCAAATAACAATTCTTGGTAATAGATTAAAGGAGAAAAATAATGAGATATAATGTGGGGCGATTACGCGGTAACGGCCGTTATGGCGGAGTGCCGACGGCGTTGGCGTATAGCCCGATGAATAAAATGTTTTTACAAAATGATTCACCGGAAGATGAATATGATGATAATGAAGTGGCACCGGATGTTGGCGGGTATTATGAAAATTCTTCATATGATCAATATGATGATAATGAAGTAGCGCCTGATATAGATCCGGATGATATGGCACCGAATTTAAGTTCGTCTTTTGATGGCGAATATTTCAGGGTTAATAATAATGGAAAAATGATCGGAGAATATCGCGCCCAATCAGGAGATTCAATGTATCAAACCAAGGCTGCAACAGATGTTCCAGACTTAGGCCCGATTCCCGAAGGAGAATGGCAGTTAAGATATAAAGATCTTGAAACCAATACAGCTCCTTATGATGAGGATTATCATGATCACTGGGGGCGTCAACGGATAGCTATTACTCCGGTTAATGTCGATACAAAAGGCAGAAAAGGCTTCTATTTGCACGGCAGTTACAATGGTCTAGGATCGGCCGGATGTATAGATATTGGGTTACCGATGTCGCATTTCGGAGGTATTGTCAATAAATATAAACAGGATATACCTTTACGTGTAAAATATAAAAAATCTTTCGGACAGCGAAAATAATTGTTGCAAAGTAAATACAGATGCGGTAGAGTGATTTTAGTATAATAACTTATGGTTGTATGAAGGCGTTCTGCCGTGTCTGTAAAGGAGAAAGATATTGATAGCAAAAAGAAAGGATTACGTCACCGGAATATTGTTGGCATTGGTAATACTCGTCTGCTTTTTAGCCCGTTTCGGATTATACAATGAACATGACTGGAAAGTTTATTTTGGTTCACACGCAATATCATGGAGTGACTTCAGATTTTTTGCCGTCATAACCTGTTTTGCTTTGTCAATTGTCTTATTGGTAGGTAAACCTATGCGATATATGTATCTGCTGATCGGTTTGTTTATCGGGTTTATTATGATTTACGAGTTGCCTTTGTACGGGGTGGGCGGAGAACATTTGTTTAACTTTTACTGGTCAGGAAAATAATGATGGAAACAGTGGAAAGAAAGATTGTGCTTATCTTATATGTTGCATTTTTAATTGCCGCGCTGTGGTTGTTCGGTAGCAGCGGAATAATTTATTATAAGCACGGAAGTTCTTTAGCTTTGGAAGCATTTGTTTTTTCGCACGCAATATTTTGTTTGTATGTTCCGCTTATTGGCTTGTGGTGTTGGTACAAAAAATATGATTGCGGGTATATCTGTGTAGGGATATTACTGGCGTATATTTATGTACAGACCCATTTGTTGATTGTCGGTTACTAAAGAAAATCCTCCTTTTTCTTTAGTCCCGCTGTTAAGCGGGATTTTTTTTATGTATAAATAGGAAAATCAATGGTGAATATCAGTAAACAATTTTCGGAAGAAATTATTCTTCCGGATGGCTCTGTTGCATCGTCAGTCGCCGATGTTGACAGGTATTTAAAGGCTTCAGGGTTAGCTCTGGCCGGCGACTATTCAGAACAGTATATGCAAAATATACGCAACAAACAGGAACAAAATCGGCGCAAGGAGATCTTCGCCGATTTTCTTTATAACTATAAAAGGATGATATGGAAATGAGTGAATTAAGAGATGAAATTGAACGAAATTTTCGGGCATACGGCTTGCTAGATGACGAAACAAAAGAAGGTACCGCAACGGCTGAAGAAACAGCTGCAAGTGCACCGGAAGAGGTTTTGCCGCCGCAAGACTATGCCCAGCCTTTTGCCGAAGATTTTAAAAATTTATCGCCGGCATGGCAAAATTATCTGCTTCAGCGTGAAGCCTACAGAAGTGAACAAGACAAATATTTAAGCGGACTATTATCCGAATATGATGTTTTACGTCAGCTTTTTCAGGCAGAATCATTACGCTTACGTGCTGACGGTATTAACAAGATGATTGATTGGTTTGCCGGATTGGCAGAGATTGATCGGCAATTACACAACAGTCCGGTTGAAACGATTATGGCTTTGGCAAAAGTTTATGGGGTTGAATTGGGTAGTCTTTCCACTGCCGATCCGCAACTTACCGCCGAGGTAAGCAAACGGTTACGGCGTTTGGAAGATAACTATCATGATTTAACCAATCATTTGGAAGAATTGCAAATTCAAAAACTGGCCGATGTTATTCGTATCTTTGGTCAGGAAAAAGACGCACGGGGAAATATTATTCACCCTTATTTTGACGAAGTAAAAGACCAGATTTTTGATTTGTTGAATGTGGGATTGGCCGAAGATGTTTTAGAGGCTTACAATAAAGCATTATGGCTCAATCCGCATATTCGTGAGGAATTGATTAAACAAAAAATCAATTCACAGGCGGCAGATGCTAAAAAAGCGCAAAAAGCGGCATTTGCCCCGAAAGGAAAAGCGGAAGCACCAGAGCGAGAACTGACTTTACGGGAAGAAATCGCTAAAAATATGGCTGCTTTAATGGATTAATTTTAAAATAAAAAAGGAAATAATAACTATGGCAAATAGAGATTTTAATGATGTATTTTCAGTAACATTGGAAGGTCGGGCAAAAAAACTGAGTGATAATATCTCAAAAAATAATGCCTTGCTTTCTCGATTAAAAGAAAAGGGACAATGTCGTCCGATTACCGGCGGTTCCAAAATTTTGGAAGAGCTTGAATATGGTGAAGGTGATATGGTTTGGTATTCCGGCTATGACACAATTACTTATTCTCCGAAACAACTGTTTACAGCGGCGGAATATGCCCTGAAATTATGTGCGGTTCCGGTAGCTATTTCCGGTGAGGAGCGCTTAATTAACAGCGGTCCGGAACAGGTAATGGATTTGTTGGAAAAACGTATCAATAATGCGGAAAAAACTTTGAGCAACAAAATGGCGGCCGCAATTTATAGTGATGGTACCGGATCTTCCGGTAAAGAAATCGGCGGTTTAGCCCTTTTAGTGGCAGATGATCCGACAACCGGAACTGTCGGCGGCATTGATCGCTCCGTTACCGGAAATGAATTTTGGCGTAACCAATCGTTAAGCGGAGAAATTAACAAAGATAATATTACGCAGATGATGAATAATTTGTATCAAAAATGCACACGCGGCAGTGATAAACCAGATTTAATCGTTTGTGATGATAAGTTATATTCGCTTTACGATTCAACCTTAATGGATATGCAACGCTTTACTGATCCGAAAATGGCTGATGCCGGCTTCGTCAGTGTTAAATTTAAGGGGGCTGACGTAATATTTGACGGCGGTCAGGGCGGTTATTGTCCGGAAGATCACATGTATTTCTTAAATTCGGATTACATTTATTTGCGTACGCATAAAGATCGCGATATGAGCGTTATCGGCGGGGATCGTTTGGCTATTAACCAAGATGCCTATTATCGTATTATCGGTTGGGCCGGCAATATGACAATGAGTAACGCTGCATTGCAGGGTGTTTTAATTAACGATAGTAATTCCTAAGTTGCTGAAAAGTTAGGAATTAAATATGAAAAAAAGGCAGAATTAGTTCTGCCTTTTTTTCATTTAATTTACAGAAAGGAACAAGATAATGGATATGGATTTTAGTTTATTTCGCCAGATTGCCGACAACATACAAGATGAGCATAATGTGATGGCGCGTTTTTATGATAAAGCGGTAAAAACTTCAAAAGTTTCGGATAACGGACTGCCGATATTTAAAAACGTTACTTATGTTGAAATCAGACTTAAAGATAATAATACCGAGGTTTTTAATCAACCGGCCAGCGCCGAAAAAATTCGTCGTTTTCCGAAAGAGTATGCTTTGTATCAAATGTCAAAAGAAAAAATAAAAGACGGAACACCGCTGGAACAGTTTGCTTTTTTAACTGCGGCAGAAGTTGCAACTTGCAAAAATCGGGGAATTTTTACGGTTGAGGATTTGGCTGCTTTAGACAATGAAAAAGTTCAGAAGCTAAATCTTGAAGATGAGCACCAATTGGCCAAGGTTTTTATAAAGAATGCAAATAATAACGGTAAAATAGCTGATTTTGTTGCCCGTGAAAAAGAATATCGGCAACAAATTAAAATGTTGCGGGAAAAGATAGAAAATTTGGAAAAACAGCTGCAACAAAAGAAAAATTTTAAAGGAAAACATTACAAAAAGGAGAATAATAATGAAAACCATTCTGGAAATATGTCGTGAAGTTGCGGATTTAGCCGCGGTAAAACGACCGAATGACTTATTCAATGAAAACAGTCAACAGGAGAGTATTTTTTTAAGTGTTGCCAAATCGGCACTTGACAGCATGATGCGTTACGGTGATTGGGAGGAGTTGACTAAAGAAGGCAGTCTGCGGACGGTCTGCGGTAAAAGTCAATATATTATCAGTGAATTTGCGCCCGATTTTTATAGTCTGCTTAATAATACCATTTTTATTAAGGATTCACAAGAACGGGTTATCGGTGCCATAACCCCGCAACAATGGATGGCTGAAAAATATTTTCACAGTCCGAGTAACAATATAAAATTTAAAATTCAAAACGGCCGGTTCGTTTTTTTGGATCCTCCGCCGGCTGGTGTGAAG
Organism: uncultured Pseudomonadota bacterium; assembly: GCA_902796625.1. GTDB lineage: Bacteria > Pseudomonadota > Alphaproteobacteria > RF32 > CAG-239 > RUG410. The sequence continues at coordinate 5,077 of CADBPX010000071.1, read as the reverse complement.
ATTGTTTTTCAATATCGTTCAAACCACATAGTTTGGGATTTTAATACTTTTGAAGAAAAAAGCGTATTAACCGCCAATACCGATGTGCCGATATTTGACGAATATTTGGTGAAATTAAACATTCTTTGGCGCTGGTTAAAACGTAGCGGTTTGGATTACACCGAAGAATTTAATGAATATCAGCGCGAGCTGAAAAAACGTTACGGAAGCGCTTTAGCTACACAGGATATTGATTTAGCCGGCGGAATACGTGAACAGCAGGAGGGAATAACCGATGCAGTTAAGATCAGTTTCAAGAACCAATAAATCCGTAAGCATTACTTTACCGGCTCCGATTAAAGGATTAAACGTGCGTGACAGCTTGGCGCAGATGGATGTTTCTTATGCCATAACTATGGATAACTACATTCCGCTTGATACCAAAGTTGCTTTGCGTCCGGGATATGTTAAGTATGTGCCGACAGATAATCCGGTTTATACGCTTAAAGAATATCGCAAGGGCGATTATTCTCAGTTTTTAGCAATAAGCGGCGGAAAATTATGGAATATAAGCTCAAAAAATAATGCCTATATCTGTAATAATAATGTGCAACTTACGGAGGATCGTTGCCAAACGGTACAGTATAAAAACTATCTGTATTTTTTGAACGGTATTGATACACCGAAAGTTTATTATGTTGATGACGATAATCATGAACACTTTACTGATTGGTCTTTCAGCGGCAATGGTCTGGTTGCCGAAAATTTGATAGCCGGAAGTGTATCAAAACAGCGTTTATGGTTTGTCGAAAAAAATTCCCTGAAGGTTTGGTATCCGCAGACCGCCGGCAACATTTCCGGAACATTGCAATGTTTTGATTTGGCGCAAGTCAGCCGATTTGGCGGTAAGTTAATTGCGGTGGCTAACTGGACGCAAGACGGTGGGCAGGGTATTGATGACTTGACTGCTTTCATAACTTCGGAAGGTGAGGCGCTTATTTATTCCGGATCGGATATTAATAATGTTGATGATTGGAAATTACGCGGCTCATATAAAATAAGTCGGCCGATCGGTTATAATTGTCTTATGCCGTATCAGGGCGATGTTGTCATTATTTCTGAAGACGGCTACATTCCGTTGTCTGACGCTTTGCCGCTGGATCAGGCAAATTCTTCGCAAATAGCTTTCAGCGATGCTATTCGCGGCTTGGTTTTGCAGCGTACGGCGCAAAACGCCAAACAACCGGGGTGGCAGGGTATTATTTACGGCCGCGGCGGTTACGGGATTTTTAATGTTCCGGTAGCTAACCAATTTGAACAGCATGTGATTAATGTAAATACCGGTGCCTGGTGTCGCTTTACCAATATTCGTTCGCTGTGCTGGAGCGAGTTTAACGGGCGAATGTATTTCGGATCTGCTGACGGTATATATCTGTTTGATGAAGGATATTCGGATAACGGAACCAAAATATGCGGCGAAATTGAACAGGCCTTTAATAATTTGGGAACGGACAATATAAAGAAAATTCAGTTGCTGAATCCTCGTACCAAATCAAGCGCTAAATTTGCTTTGGTTATTTATACCAATATGGACATGGAAAAACGCAGTATTGATTACGAAGAAAGCATCGGTAATTCCGGACTGACTAAATGGAATTCGGCTAAATGGTCAACAACCGTCAGGCCAATCGGAACAAAGTGGGGAATTTCCGGCGGAACCGCAATTCGCAGCCAATGGATTGCCAATTCATCAACCGGCTATAAAGCCAGTATTGTTTTTAAAACCAAAACTCAAGGCAACCGAATTGAATGGTATGAAACCGGTGTGCGCTATGAGCCCGGAAGCGGAGTGCTGTAACCATGGCATATACAATATCAGCGGATAAAACCGGAGAAATCGCCCGCTGGGTTTGTCACGGTTTACAGATGGACAGTCAATGGTTGCAGGAAAATATTACTTTCGGATTTTATTGGAATAACCGGCTTGTCGGCGGACTTATTTTTCATGATATTCGTCCGGGGCAGGATCTTTGGTGGACAATTTATTCAACCGATAAGCATTGGTGCAACCGGCGAATGTTGCGGTTGATGTTTGGGCTGGCATTTGAAATTTTTCGATGTCGCCGCATTAATCTTTTAGTCAGCAAAAGCAATTTCTCATGCTTAAATTTTGTGGAAAAACTCGGGTTTAAACGTGAGGGCTTATTACGATCTTTTCGTGAAAACGGCGAAGATTGTTACTTTTTAGGAATGTTAAAACAAGAATGTCAATGGATAAAATTAAAGGAGAAAAAAGATGAGTAAATCTATTGGAAAGGTATTTGGATCCGGATCTACCGGCAAATACGGTTATGAAAAAAATTATATAAACTATTTAAACAATTATGATACTCAAAACTACGATAACACACTGAACAATCTTACCTCTGAAGCTTTGCGCATGAGCAATAACTTATCGTTATTGCCGGATTATCAATTTTCGGCTCAAGGGGATGACGAGGCCAGAAAACGTATGGAAGAGGCAATGTATCAATCATATACTGATAAATTAAATCCGCAATTTGAACGCCAGACGGAAAATTTGGAAACTCGTTTAATCAACAAAGGGCTTCCGGTTGGAAGTGAGGCATATCAAAGAGCAATGAACGACCTGCAAGACAGTCAGAATGAAGCGCTTTCACAAGCTGTTTACCAGAGTGTTGCAAGCGGACAAGATGCTTATTCGAAAAGTTTGCAAGACAATATGTATACGGCAAAATTCAATAATGAAGCCCGCCAGAGCTATATTGATCAGGTTCTTTCCATGTTGGCAGATTCCGTTTCGGGTTATCAGAACCAAAATGCCATATATAATGCCAACGCCGGTGTGCAAAACCGTATCAATCAGGCACGAGCATCAAGATGGAATACGTTTAGAGATGTGGTCGGTTCGGCTTCACAGGGTATTGCTTCTGGTCTAAGCGGTAACTATGCTTCAATTCTCGGATCCGGCAAAAAATAGATGGCTATCACATAAAGCATAGCCAAAAGCAGGAAGGCAGGCGTCTTATCCTTTCACGCCTGCCGTTTTAATATTCGTTTATATCTTCATTTAAGGGTTTACTTTTTGATTTTATTCTTTATGATACCGGCATAAGGGAATGAAGATGTTGCGAAAAATTTTAAACAAAATAAAAAAGACGCATTTTATTGAAGACTACAGCCAGATGTGGCCTTTCATTCGGCCATATTGGGGACGCGCCCTGTTAGCGGTTTTAATTACACTACCGGTGGGAGCCATGGATGCGGTTATTGCTTGGGCGCTTAAGCCGTATATGGATGTTATGATGATTGAACAAAACGTGAATACTTATTGGATTCCGTTGATGATCATTATGTTCAGTGCCGTACAGGGAGTCTTAACTTTTACCGCTTCGTACGTTAATACATGGGTGGGTACGAAAATTGCCAATGATGTTAAAATTGAACTCTATGATAAGCTTATGCGCTTTGATGCCGCCTATTTTGACAGTAATACCTCCGGAAATGTTCTTATGCGCTTTAACGATGATGTTAACGCCGCTTGCAGCGGATTATTGAATAATTTAAAACAATTTTTTACCCGTTTTTTCTCTTCTGTATCCTTAGTTGTTGTATTGTTTTATAACTCATGGCAACTTGCTGTTATTGCGGTTATTATTCTTTTTTGCGCCTTATATCCGCTGACCAGAGTGCGGAAAAAAATTAAAGATATCAACCAAAAAACCGTTTTCACCAATGCCGAAATCGTTACTCATTACAATGAGGCTTTCGGCGGAAATCGGGTTATTGCTTCTTACAATTTGTATGACTATCAAAACAGCGGGTTTGATGATACTTTACGCCGCGTTTTTAAGTTAGGGATGAAAATGATCCAACGTACCGGAATGCTTTCTCCGTTAATGCATTTTGTCGTGTCTTTGGGAATAGCCTTGGTTATCTGGGTTGGAAGTTATTTGATTATATCGCAGCAGATTACCGCCGGAAATTTTGTTTCGTTTGTGGCTGCGTTAATTTTGCTGTATAATCCGATTAAAAGCATTGGTAACAGCTTTAATAATGTGCAAATTGCTCTAATGGCGATGGAAAGAGTTTTTGAGTTATTGCAAAGCCATCCGCAGATCGAAGAAAAAAAAGATGCGGTTGCATTAACGGAAGTTAAACAAGGTATTGAGTATCAAGATGTTTCTTTCGAATATGTAGCCGGAAAGCCGGTATTGCAGGGCATTAATTTACAGATTAATAAGGGCGAGACAGTAGCGTTTGTCGGCAATTCCGGTGGCGGTAAAACAACATTAGTTAATCTTTTGCCGCGTTTTTATGATGTTAAAGACGGAAAAATTATGATCGACGGTGTTGATATTCGCGATTATACTCTTTTGTCGTTGCGTGATAAGGTTGCGATTGTTTTTCAGGATAATTTTTTATTTGCCGGTACTATCCGAGATAATATTTTGTTGGGCAACAGAAATGCTACTGATGAACAAATACAACACGCAATAGATTCGGCTTATGTAAGTGATTTTCTGAAAGATTTGCCTAATGGTTTGGATACGCAAATCGGCGAACGCGGAGTTTTACTTTCCGGCGGTCAGAAACAGCGTATCGCCATAGCTCGGGCTTTTTTGAAAAATGCTCCGATAGTTATTTTAGATGAGGCTACGTCGGCTTTGGATAATAAGTCGGAAGCTGTGGTGCAAAAAGCTATTGACAACCTTATGGCCGATCGCACGGTTTTTGTTATTGCTCACCGTTTATCAACTGTGCGTCATGCCGATAAAATCGTGGTTGTTAATTACGGAAAAATCGCTGAGATCGGTACCCATGACGAACTGGTAAATAATCCGGACAGTATTTACGGTGCTCTATACAAGGCACAATTAAAATAGCTTTTTTACTCAGAAATATCTAAAAGACGGGAAGCATAGTCATCGGCATTAAAGGTATCTAAATCGTCGATATGCTCACCAACTCCGATATAGTATATAGGTAAATGATGTTCTTGGGCAATGGAAACTAGCATTCCGCCTTTGGAAGAACCGTCAAGTTTAGTAATGATTAAGCCGGAAATACCAATCAT
>CADBPX010000070.1 GCA_902796625.1 uncultured Pseudomonadota bacterium | reverse complement strand
TGCTGCTTTCGGTAAAATTGTAACTTCGTTGGTTGAAGATGTAATTATGCCGCCGATAGGATGGGTTTTAGGAAATGTTGATTTTTCCAATTTAGTATGGAAACTCAATGATGATGTTGCAATTAAATATGGTGCATTTATTAATACGGTAATCAGTTTTATCATAGTAGCTTTTGCAGTATTTATCTTAATTAAAGCAGTTAATACGTTACAAGCAAAAGTAGTTAAAGCCGAAGCAGATGCAGCACCAACAACCAAAAAATGTCCGTATTGCTGTTCAGATATTGCGCTTGAAGCGGTTAGATGCCCTCATTGCACATCTGAGTTGGAAAAATAGTTAGAAATAAAGGAGAGGTAAATGCCTCTCTTTTTTTTATAAAAAAAATGTATATATCCGAATTGGTATGTAATAAAAGAAAAGGAATATATACATGAAAATATTTCACGCAGTAAGTTTAATGACATTGTTTTTGATAAGCTCAACCGCAAATGCAAGCGAAAGTTTATCATCCGATTATACAGACTTTAAAAATAATCTAAATGAAAAGTATGGCATAGATTATGATATTACATATTCTTTGTTAGGGCAAAGAACCTCTCCGAGCGGGAAATATAATGCCGTTCAATCGTATTTATCGCCATCAATAGCGTGGACTAATTTTAATAATGAGTATGGCACGGGAACGCTTAACGTTTCTTATTCCAGTGTATTTTATGGTCATCATGATGCAAATGATTTACAAAATAATTCCGGCATGGTAACACCGATAAACGATGACGATGATGATGAACAAGAATTTTCCGGATTATATTATACCTATCAATTACCACATAAATATAACTGGATTACTTTGGGACTTGGTCAATATTCATTATATTCGTTTGATGGTACTGATTATAATAATGATCAACAGACAAACTTTCTTAATTATGCAATGTCACAAAATGGCTCGGCGACGTATCCTGATGCCGGTCTTGGCGTGTATTCGCAGTTAACACCGGGGAACTGGCAGTTTATTGCCGGATTTCAAGATGCAACAAATATTAGTGCACCCAGCATTCGTTTTAATCATTTAGATGATAAGCATTATACAACGTTTGGTCAAATTGGCTATAATCCAAATATAACAGGATTAGGAAATGGTCAATATTCTATGATGTTGTATAATCAACCATATGTTACGGAACAACCCCAGTCAACAACCGGTTGGTCAATAAACGCTCAACAAAATATCAATAAAAAAATGAGTATATTTGGCAGAATCAATGGTGTAAGCGGCAATATTGCCACTATTAAGCAGTCATATACTATTGGTTATGTCATAAATAATCCGCTTGATCGCAATGAGCTTGACCAGATAGGATTGTCTTATGCTTATAATAAAATAGATGAAGATGCTGTCGGCGAAGAAATATATCATGATTATGAGCAAATTATAGAAGCTTATTGGGCTTGGGGAATATCTAAATGGGTAACCATTACGCCGGATTTTCAATTTTATATAAATCCGGCTCTTAACAAAAAATCTGATTACGGAACTGCAACATCAATTCGGCTAACGCTTTTATTCTGATAAATTTATTGTGTACAATTCAGATGAAGACTATACATTCGGTGAGGTTATTTATATACTGGTGCTGAACTAATTAATGACAGGAGACTAGTTATGAATAAGTATTTAGGTTTATTAGCTGTTGGAGCTATGTTAAGTGTTTCTTCGGCAGCATTTGCCGTTGATTCTACCGGTGGATGCGGACTTGGTTCAATGGCATGGCGTGGCCAATCGGGTATTATTCCGCAATCGCTGGCAATGACAACCAATGGTATGTTTGGTTCAAATACTTTTGGTGTTACATTTGGTACATCTGGATGCGATCCGAACGGAAGAATTACCGGCGGTACCGGACGTATGATGTTGGCTTTCTTAGAAGATAATATGGAGCAGTTTGCGATGGATGCCGCTGCAGGTAAAGGTGAGACCATTGAAACAATTGCCGGCATTTTAGATGTTGACAGTGAAACATTAGGTAAGCAAATTCAGCAGAAATTTGCCTATATCTTTCCGGACGAAAATGTTGAAGTGGCTGACGTAACTTTAAGAGTTATGGAAGTTGCCAAGGCATAATTTCAGGATTTGAACGGCCCCAAAGCGGTGGCCGTTCTTTTTTTATAATGAGAACTCTCTTAAAGTATTTTATTGTTTTATGTTGTTGTGTGACGGTTAACATGACAACAGTGTGTGCTAAGCAAATTTCTGTTAATGGGGATGTTGAAAAATTAGCGGAAGAGAAATCATGGTTAAAATTATTACATTATAAAAAAAATATCTTTGGAGGATATAAGGGATTAATAGAAAACAGCGAATTCTATATTGCTAAAGGTGGAAATGTCGATCCTAAAAAAGAAATGGAAGAAGAAATTGCGGCATTTTCTCAAGGTTTGCAAAAATGCGAATTTCCGGCCAGATTTAATTGGTTGCAGGAAAGAAATCTTGTTAAAGGTAACTTAGATGATTGTAAGGAATATCAACAGTTTATTAATGATATTCGACCTAAAAGTATAACCCTGTTATTTACAGATGCTTATATGAGTAACCCGGCATCGTTGTTCGGTCATACGCTGATACGTGTTGATACTGCACGTAAAGGAACTCAGATGTTAGCTCACGGGGCAAATTTTGGTGCCAATTCCGGTTCAGATACCGGTGTTATATTTGCCCTAAAAGGATTGTTTGGCGGTTATATGGGAAGCTATCAAATCAGTCCTTATTGGAATATTATAAATACATATAATAATATTGAAAATAGAGACATTTGGGAGTATAAACTTAATCTTTCAGATAAAGAAAACTCAACCTTTATAAATCACTTGTACGAAATGAAAAATGCTCAAGTTCAATATTTTTTCTTGAGTAAAAATTGTTCTTATATGCTTTTGGAGTTAC